>CAZBSJ010000027.1:8181-9478 GCA_964494165.1 uncultured Nitrospiraceae bacterium | reverse complement strand
GAATGAAACCTGGGAAAAGACTTATTTATGATGACAAACTTAAATTTTTGTAACTTTCAGCGCACAGACTTTAATTCTCCGGCAACGCTTTCATGAAATGCTCCTATGACTTTTTGCTGGTCTTCGCATAAAAGCCTGTGATTTTCCTCTCAACATTATCACTCTCGCAGTGGGGACATTTTATTTTAGGCTTTGATTCAAATTCCTTGATCGAAAGAAAAACCATAAAATCTTTTTTGCAGTCTCTGCAAATATATTCGTACGCTGGCACAATGACCTCCTTTTATCAATCTTCAGGCCATTAATTATTGAATAAATAATACCACGAAAAATGACAAAATAATATATATGATTGAATTTAGTCAGGCTTTTAATTTAGAGTTATAGCTGGCAGTTAAATATGTCAGTCAAGACAAATATAGGCCTAAGGCTCAATTCCCCTGAAAAGGCTGCATTCCCTGATGATGAGGCCTCTCACCCCTGGCTGCCGATCCTTCTTGATGCCTATCATATTATTGATGAGGGGATTGCTAAGGCAATTGAGATTCAGGAGAACGATGTAAAAAAGCCGGCATGCAGTAAGGGATGCTCCAACTGCTGCGAAGTCCTTAAGTCTATCCCTGTATACCCATTGGAACTGGTCGGAATATCCTGGTATGTAACAGAAAAGCTCTCCGGACAATTGAGAGAGGCGCTCAAAAAACAGCTAATGGATTACAAAGATGAAAGCCGCTGTCCTTTCTTAATCAACAAAACATGCGTTGTTTATGATTTAAGGCCTATTTCCTGCAGACAATTCATTGTTTTCGACCGTCCTTGCGATGAGGGTGAAGACCCTTACTACACCAGAAAAAACGATGTTCTTATGCCGATAAAGGAATATCTTGATGATGCAATATTCATTATGCTTCCTTTCTACGGGGTTACCGACGAATCTGACCGCAGAGAAATAATCAAAAGCAGCGCAATAAATAAATTTGTCCGGGTAATCCAGTCGTGCAACTGGAAAAGCCTTGCAGATAAAATGGATGAGTTCGACAAGATGAAAAAGAGTATTTACGCCGGGGAAGCAGATGGAGAATGAAAAACTCCTTCATGACCTTATAGTAGACCGCCTGAAGTGGAAGCTGTCCAGAGAGTTCAAGGAACTAATCTTAAAAAAAGAGGGAAATCCTGACATTGTCCTGGCCAATCACGGACTCACAATTGCAGTTATAGAAGTCGAGACAGACATGACAATCAACCCTGAAAATGCAGAGAAATGGAACAAGCTGGTTCAATCCGGATTAAAGCTAAT
>CAZBSJ010000027.1:0-8081 GCA_964494165.1 uncultured Nitrospiraceae bacterium | reverse complement strand
ACCAGCTTAGGCTTACGCCATATCAGAAAAATTATAACAAGAGCAGCAACCGCTGTAATTATCAGATTGCCCTGTGCAAATGATACAATACCCTCTATGAATCCTGAAAAATCCATGATTGTTCTTCCTTAAACTATATCATATCAGCAAATTCGCTGAGCATCTAGTTTTCTAAAATATTTTTTATTCCGATGTTTTATCCAATCATCTCAGAACTGCGGCCTTAACACCCTGCTTAAAAACAACCTTGTCCTCTCTGTCTTAGGACTGGTGAATATTTCCTCCGGAGGTCCTGACTCGACTATATCTCCCTTATCAAAGACAACCACCAAATCAGCAACTTCTCTGGCAAAACCCATCTCATGGGTAGCAATCAGCGTAGTCATCCCTTCATTCACAAGCCCTTTTATTACGCTAAGGACTTCGCCGACCATCTCAGGGTCAAGAGATGATGTCGGCTCATCAAAAAGCATTGCCGCAGGTTTCATTGCCAGAGCTCTCGCAATCCCAACCCTCTGCTGCTCGCCTCCTGACAGCTCATCAGGATAGCTCTGAATCTTTTTCTCAAGGTTTATCCTTTTTAATAAGGCCACTGCGTTTTCGATCGCCGAAGCCTTTTCCTGCCCCAGTACTTTAACCGGAGACTCTATTATATTCTCAAGCACAGTCATATGTGGAAAAAGATTAAACTGCTGGAAAACCATTCCCACCTTCAACCTGATATTTCTTATGTTCTCAAGGTCTTTTCTTGAAGGCCTGAGCCTGTTTATTGAGTGAAGTTCGATGTTATCTACAACTATTTCCCCTTCCTGAAAATACTCCAGCCCGTTGATGCAGCGCAGAAAAGTACTTTTGCCGCTTCCTGAAGGCCCGATTAAAACAACTACCCTGCCCTTTTCTACATTAAGGTTTATACCCTTAAAGAGATGGCTGTCATCGTAATATTTATGCAGATTTCTTACTGTTATCATCGCTTCTTTTATTATAAGCCTACGACAGGATACAGTGTTTAAGCGGCTTATTTTGCCGATATACCTTAATTTTTTTTAAACAATAATGAGGCAAAATCCTCGGAGCGCAGCGAGAATGAGCGAAAACATTGTATCCTGTCGTCATACTCATTATATTCTTTTTTTTGCTAACTTCTTCTCTAGTTTTCTTGCAAGCAACGACAAAGGATAACTCATTGCAAAATAAAGCAATGCAACAATAAGACCAAGCTCAAAAAATCTCAATGTCGTTGCAGCAAGTATGCTGTATGTCTTTGTAAGCTCCACCATCGCGATAATTGAAACCAGAGACGAATCTTTAAACAAAGCAATAAAATCGTTTGTTACACCCGGCACAGCAATCTTAAATGCCTGAGGCAAGATAATCCTTCTAACTGCCAAAGACCTTGTCATCCCAAGCGAAAGGGCTGCCTCCATCTGCCCTTTTGGCACTGCGCTAATTCCTGCCCTGTAAAGCTCTGCCTCATATGCTGCATAGTTCATCCCAAGTCCCAGAATGGCCGCGACTATCGGGCTTAATGCGATACCGATGTTAGGCAGGCCATAATAAAGTATATAAAGCTGGATTAAAAGCGGAGTGCCCCTATAGATTTCTATATAAGCAGTCGCGATAGTGCTGAGAGGCGGACTGCTGTAAAGCCTCAGGATAGTAATGACCAATCCAAATACTATTGCCAATGACATTGATACAACAGAGATAGCAATAGTAATACCGGCGCCCTTTAAAAGCGTGGGGAAGAATGTATATACAGGCGCCTTTTTGCTATCCTCCAATGCAACGTAGCCTGTGCCTTTTATGTCCAGAAAAAGCTTCTCCTGGGACTCATTCCACAAATCCCATTTTTCATATATCCTTTTAAGTTCTCCTGTCCTGTGAAGCCTTAAGAGTATCTCATCTAATTCTTTTTTAAGCTGTGTATCAGCTTTTCGTATCGCAATGCCGTAAAATCCTTCTCCTTCAGGCCCTCCTGCATACTTTAGCCTTGGATTAGGCTTTGCATAATAGGCTGCGATGGGGAGATCCAGTAAAACAGCATCCAGCCTCCCAAGCGCAAGGTCTTCGTAAGGCTCAACCTGCCCGGAGTAAACCTTCACAATCGTTCCCTTAATACTCATCAGGATGTCCTGTGCTGCTGTGCCTGAGAGCGTGCCGACCTTTTTCCCTTTAAGGTCATTTATGCCGTTAATCCGGGACTCGTCTTTTCTGACTACAAGCTGTTGCGCATAAATATAATACGGCTGTGAGAACAGAATCCGTTCTTCTCTCTGGGGAGTTATCTCGATCCCGTTCATTGCAAAATCAAAATCCCCTCTTTCAAGCGCAGGGATTAGACTGTCCCAGGCATTCTGTGACTGTTTGGCCTTTACCCCGAGCTCCCTTGCGATCGCCTCAGCCAGGTCTACCTCAAACCCTATTAATTTAGAGGGGTCTTCAGGAGACGGGAATATGTAAGGAGCGCCGCCCTCAGCATCAGAGCCCCACAATAGGAAACCCCTCTGCTTTATCCTCTCAAGCGTGTCATCTTTGGGCTGGGCAGGCACTGCCAGATAAAGCAAGACCGACAGTCCTAGTGCGAGAGAAATTATTCTGAAGTACTTCTTCATTTTGTTCTTGCTAAAACTCCTCCAACAATATTCTTGTTTTGCTGTTCTTAACGCTTATGAAGCGTTATAATCAGGTTATAATATTTAACACAGATTCGCAAATTTTTGAACATCAAAATGATAAAAGATTTTTTGGGGAAAAATAAGGGAAGAAAGTCTTTTCTTGAGCATGAGATAAAAAGCCTGCTCAAAGAAGCAGGGCTTGCTGTACCTGAAGGCATTTTTGTAAGAGCAGGAGGGGGGATTCCCAAGAGTTTTGCACTTAATTATCCTTTGATTGCTAAAGTCTCTTCTTCAAAAATATCCTCAAAGAGCGATGTGAAAGGCATAAGGCCGTTTTTAAAAAACAGGGCTGAGTTGGACAAAGCACTATCAGAGCTTCTCAGCATTGAAAACGCCGAGGGGGTGCTGGTTGAGGAGCAGGCAGTTCAGGGAATTGAGGTCATTGTCGGCGGTTTAATTGATGATCAGTTTGGGCCTGTTGTGATGTTCGGCCTCGGCGGCATATATGTCGAACTATTTAAGGACACCGCATTTGCACTTGCACCCTTATCTGAAAAAGATGCTGACTGGCTTATCAAACAGATTAAGGGCTACAAACTTTTTAAGGGATACAGAGGGGCATCCCCTGTAGATATAGATGCGCTTTTAAAGGTGATACTTACGGTTTCTGGGATTATCTCAACAAAGCTTATTCAGGAGATAAATCTCAACCCCGTAATGCTTTATCCCACAGGCGCCATTGTCCTTGATGCAAAGATGATAGTTGTGTAATTTTCGTAGCGAAAAATTAGCTTTCTTCGACTTAACCCAGAAAATGCTATTAATATTCAAGGCAAGGGACATAAATGCCTTCAAAGTCTTTTAAATTCAACATGATTTTATCATATGCCATGATGCAATTCTCAGAAGTTTGCTCATATTCTTGTGCAAATCAAGAATTGCCTCATGGCATAAACAAGGTGTTGCTGCAAAAGACTTTTCAGCCATCCATATCCCTGCCAAATGCATTTTCTGGCTTAGAGGCTAATAGCGGGAGGGACATGGTGCCGAAGGCGGGACTCGAACCCGCATGGATTACTCCACACGCCCCTCAAACGTGCGTGTCTACCAGTTCCACCACTTCGGCATTTTGATATAGTATTACAAAAAACAGGATGTTTTCAAGAGATTAAAGGGTCATAGCATTTGAACGCCTTATTTTTGCTTGTCCCTACCCCATTAAATTCAAAAATTATTCTAGATGGCATAGCGTAGTATTAGAGCGGATTTATTTTGCCGATATACAAACTTTATGCATATGAAAAATTAAAGAGGCAAAAAACCTCGGAGGGCTTTAGCCCGAGAATGAGCGAAGATACTATGCTATGCCATTAAATATGTGGTGCATGAATAATATAGGCTACTCCTAAAACACAATTTCCAGCCTAGACTTCAAACGCATCCTTAATATGCTCTATCTCATTTTTTCCTTTAACGATGCTAATGCTCAGAACATCAAATCTTACTGCACAATCTATTTTCTTTTTTTTCAGATAAAGCAATGCCAGATTCTTTAGCTTGTGCTGTTTTTTTGTATTAACTGCCTCGAACGGGTACCCGAAAGAATTGCCTGAACGCGTCTTTACTTCAACAAAGACAAGGGTCCCCTTATCTTCTGCAATAATGTCTATCTCGCCTATCGGAGTCTTGTAGTTCCTGGAAATAATCCTATAGCCTTTTCCTTCAAGGAACTTAACGGCTAGATCTTCCCCCTTACTGCCAATCAGATTCACTTACTTCGAGCCGCTCAAGGAGCTTGGGAATCCCTTCTATGTCCTTAATGTCCTTTTGACAGAGAATCTTTAGCAACTCCCTGAATGCTGAAAACTCCTCCCACTGGCCTTCCAGAAGCCTGCACAATGTCTTATTAAGGCTTTCACCCTTTTCATCCCAGTCAAGAAGTATTATTACTCTATGAAAACTCTCTGTTATCTCTTCACAGAAATTGTAAATGCTTTTCCCGTTATGCAGGGTCAGTATCTCTCCGGCCAGGCCTAACTTTCTGAGGGCTGCCGCGTCTTTTTTGCCCTCCACTATCACAGGCGCATTTTTATTTGCTTCGCAAAGGGAATCAAAGACCTCCCTTAGCTTTGCAGCCCGTTCCAAATTATTTGACAGTTGACCGTTTCTCTGGATATTAAGCATTTTAGAATCTCTGCTTTTATCTCTTTCTCTATTTTACAGCATTTACCGCTAAAACAACACGCTCATTGATTCTTTTAAAAGAATAATGCCAAGTTGTATAATAAACCCACATAAAATTCTTTAGAAGGGAAAAGTTTATGCTTCCATTTTGTTTGCATGCCAAGACAATATCTGACGCATGGTTTCAGCTGATATATAACATATTTGAACAGTCTTATACCCAGAAGATCCAGCGCGGCTCATTCGAGAATGAGCAGTACAGGCTGCAGTATCCCGGCATTGCGGTTTTCATAGAACATCCGGCTGAGGACATGATCCCTGTTATTCCTCCGGGACTGAGCATTCCTGCGCCAACAACCATGGAATATGTCGAGGACTACTTTGCAAATTACCTTATGAATCCTGAACTTTCTGAGAATGAGACATATAAATATGCAAGCCGCATTCACCACCCAATGCCTAAGGGCGGAACACAACTGGACAGAGTTATAGAACTCCTAAAAGAAGCGCCTTTGACTAACCAGGCAATTGTCGAGGTTGGCTCTCCTGAAGATCATGATATCTGCCTAGGGAATGACGGGAAGATTGACCCTCCGTGCCTGAGGCTTCTTGACTTTAAGGTTGTGCCGTCAGGAGACAAACTTATGCTTACTGTAAGCTGTTATTTCCGTTCATGGGATTTATGGGCAGGATTCCCGACAAATCTCGGTGGGATCGAGATACTGAAAAAATATGTTGCCGGCGAGACGAATCTGGAAAACGGCCCAATGTATGCTTACAGCGCAGGAGCGCATATCTATGGATATCAGGAAGAGATTGCAAGGATTCGGACGCTGAAAACAGCTGTTAAAAAATAAGATTAAGGCAGGACATAGCATTTTCTGTGCCCAATGATAATTAATGTCTTACTGCGCCTCACAACTCGCCTAGTACTGCATTTTTCTTTTCATTTTCTGAATTTAACCTAGCCATACATAACAGGTAGTGCTCTTCCATATTGGAATATTCAGATTGACTCTTGCTCTCTCGGTAAAAGTATTTCATGATTTTGTGCTTTAGAACTCATTAATAATAGAATTGATAAAATCATATCTGCCCAGATATAATTGAATGCGCGTATCTCTATATTAGGGCAAAAAAATGAAAAAAGCATCTACACTACTAAAGAAAAAATGTCAATATCCCAAAGAAGCTAAGGGACATTTAACAGTAAGAGAAACGCACGCTGTATATTCCCAAAAACTTGACATCCCATCTCATAGAACCTGTCACTGTAAACCGACGCACATAAATTGCCAGACACCAAAGGAGTGGATTAAGTCTCAATTAGGAGTATGGCAATTCAATTATGAAAAAAGAGACATCAGGGACAAGGCGCTGCATCCGGCTACCTTTCCTATTTCACTTGCAAAGAAAGTCATAGAGCTTTTTAGCCATCGCGGTGAACTTATTCTGGATCCATTTGTTGGTTCAGGTACAACTTTAGTGGCAGCCAGCGATTGCGGCCGAAATGCGATTGGTTTCGATCTAAAAAAAGAATACATAGATTTATGCAGCCGCCGACTAAGTCAGAACATGCTTTTTGGTAATACAAAGCAAGTAGCGATATCAGATGATGCTCACAATATTCCTGCTTATTTAGATGAAGGTTCAGTTAAATTAATTTTTACTTCTCCGCCATATGCAAATCTTTTGAACAGAGCGAGAAAAAATAAGAGTCGCCGTGGCGATGAAAGAAAAAATGACCAATTTTTAAAGGTCGAACAATATAGTCAAGACCCGAGAGATTTAGGAACGATGAGTCTGGAAAGATATACAAAGGAGATGGGGGATATATACGAAAGATTATTCCCTTTGTTGATGCCGAAAGGTCACTGTGTTATAAATGTGCCCGATATGTGGTGGGAAAATCAGCGTATAACCATACATATTTCTTTAGTTGAAGAACTACGAAAAAGAGGCTTTGAATTAAGGAATATTATTATTTGGGACAGGACTAACATAGTAAATCGCATCGGCATTTTTGGTTGGCCCAGCAATTACATAACAATGGGGACAACGTTTGAATACCTCCTTGATTTCTGGCGGCCGACCAAATGAAATTATATACAAAAGAACAACTCATTGATGCCATTAATGATATTTTCGATCAAGGATGGCACAGAAGCGTTAAGAAAACAGCAAATACCCGCAATGACGGTGCTGTTGGAAATACCTTAGAGGTACTTCTGGGGATTGACGAAAACAATCTACCAATCCCGAATGCTCAAGAATGGGAACTTAAAGGGCAGCGATTACATACAAGCTCACTGGTTACACTTAAGCATATTGAACCTTCTCCGACCGCAGCAAAGATTGTTCCGAGTATCCTCTTGCCTCTTTATGGATGGAAGCATAGACAGGCTGGCAAAAAGTATCCAAAATCAGAGATGAGTTTTAGATCAACAACTGGTGCTAAAGATTTTACAAGTAGAGGTTTTCGAATCGTCGTTGACAGACCGCAGAAGAAACTGCGCTTTATATTTGAGTCCACCAAAGCGGATGCCTCTGATCCTGAAATTTTTCGCTGGTTACAGTCAGTGGATGCACGCGTTGGACTTGGGCCGATAAATCCAGAACCTTATTGGGGTTTTAATGATTTGAAATATGCTATCGGCGCTAAAATCATGAATTGTTTTTATGTAGTCGCAGCGTCTAAAACCGAAGATGGGCACGAATACTTCAAATACGTAGAACTTCTTATTTTGTCAGGGTTCTCCTTCGACAAGTTTCTTAACTGCTTAGAAGAAGGTGCAGTTCTTGTTGATTTTGATGCGCGCACTGGCCACAATCACGGAACAAAATTTCGCATCCGCCAAGGACACTGGTCTCATTTGTATACACATGTGAAAAAGGAAGTTTAAAATATTTTGGCTTTTGTCTCACGAGGTTGCAATGGACGCACCCCATATTGCCACTGAGAATAGCGACCAATTCCTTACTGAAAAAACTATAGGAGAAAGGGAAGGCTAAAAAAAGGTCAACCGTGCAGAAATTCTGAGGTAAAAAATGGGGTCTATTTGTTCAGTATCTTTGCTGCGTCTTTTGCAAAATAGGTGAGAATCAAATCAGCCCCTGCGCGTTTTATAGAGGTAAGTACTTCCATCATAACCCGCTTTTCGTCAATCCATCCGAGTTTCGCGCCTGCCTTGACCAGAGAATATTCTCCGCTGACATTATATGCAGCGACAGGAAGGCTGAATGTATTCTTTACGTCAGAAATGATATCAAGATAAGTCA
>CAZBSJ010000026.1:7298-12958 GCA_964494165.1 uncultured Nitrospiraceae bacterium | reverse complement strand
CATGCCTCTGGTTGGGACCCGCATCTTATTAAAAAGTCGGAGCGTTTGGACTAAGAGGATTGCCTTTCAAAAACCCTTTTAAATATATAATCAATATTTTTCAGATAATATTTCAGGTCAAAGATTTTTTCTATGTCTTTTGAGGAAAGATATTTTTTTACCTGCTTGTCTTTCAGCAAGAGCTTCTTAAACTCTATTCCTTTTCTCCAGCTGTCCATCGCATTTTTCTGTATTATTGCGTATGCATCTTCCCGGCTGACGCCTTTGCCTGTAAGGGCCAGAAGCACACGCTGCGAATTATAAAGCCCATAGCTAAGCTCCATATTTTTCTTCATCTTCTCAGGATAGACCTGCAGTCCATCCAAAATATTTTTCAGCCTGTGCAACATATAATCAACAAGTATTGTGCTGTCAGGTATAATCACGCGCTCGACTGATGAGTGAGATATATCACGTTCATGCCATAAGGCAATGTTTTCCATAGCAGCCATTGCATTTGAGCGCACAAGCCTTGCAAGGCCTGAAAGGTTTTCGCTTCCTACCGGATTTCTTTTGTGCGGCATTGCTGAAGAACCCTTCTGTCCCTTAGAAAATGGTTCCTCTGCCTCCAGAACCTCTGTCCGCTGAAGGTGTCTTATCTCAACCGCGATCTTTTCTACAGAGGCTGCGATGAGCGCAAGTGTTGTCAGATATTCGGCATGCCTGTCCCTCTGAACAACCTGAGTAGCAACAGGCTCCGGCTTTAAACTTAATTTTTTGCAGACTTTCTCCTCAATCCTGGGCGGGATATTTGAGAACGTGCCAACGGCGCCTGAAAGCTTCCCTATGCTTACGACATCTTTTGCCCTTTTCATTCTTGTAAGATTACGCCGCATATCCTCATACCAGAGCGCAAACTTTAGTCCGAAGGTCATTGGTTCTGCATGAACACCGTGGCTGCGACCGATGGTTGGGATGTTTTTATATTTTAATGCCTGTTTTTTTAGTACAGACATCAACTCGCGGATATCTTTGAGAATAATATCAGAAGCCTCTCTCATCAGGAGTGACTGAGCAGTATCAACTACGTCAGAAGAGGTTAAACCCTTGTGTATAAAACGCGAGTCATGCCCGACATTTTCAGCAACCGAGGTAAGAAAGGCTATGACATCATGTTTAACGACATTCTCTATCTCATCAATACGATTCATGTCGAATCTTGCCTTTTCTTTGATAACAGAGACAGCATCTATCGGTATCTCTGCAAGTTCTGCCCATGCCTCGCAGACAGCAATCTCAACATCAAGCCATTTCTGGAACCTGTTCTCAGGCTCCCAAAGCTTTCCCATCTCTGGTCTTGTATAGCGTGGTATCAAGTTGTCCTCCTTATGAAAATCCTCATAATAGGTTTAGGCTCCCTTAGCAAGTCTTTCTATCAAATGAACAGGAAGCCCTGCCGTTTTCATTTTTGCCTGTGTCTTTTCGACGTCATATTCTACTCGTATGAGCTCGATTTTTTCATCATTTATAATCGCATAGCACGCCCTTGGATCCCTGTCTCTCGGCTGTCCTACGCTACCGGCATTGATTATATATCTGCTCTTTTTCTTAATCTTTGCCATGTCTTTATACGAGAGCAGTTCACCTGAGGGAAGGCGCTCAATTATAAAAGGCTGGTGGCTGTGTCCCAAAAAGCAGAACTTCTGTTCAAAATAATCAAAATTTACTTCAGCGTCCCAGAGTGACAGCAAGTAATGCCATTCTTCAGGATCTTTTGGCGTTGAATGGACAAGCAGTATGCTGTTTTTCTTTAAAACTTTGACTATCGGAAAAGAATCCAGGGCTTTAATGCTTTTTTTTGTTAATGAGGAGGCAGTCCATTCTATTGCATCACGCGCGTATTGGTTAAAATATTCAATATTTGTAAGACCAACAGCTGCGTGGTCATGGTTCCCTGCAATCATCAGCCTGCATTTTTTGGTCAAGATATTCAGGCATTCATTTGGGTCAGGGCCGTACCCCACGGCATCTCCCAGGAAAAGTATGTCTTTGATTTTCTTATTTTTGATATCTTGCAGTACTGCTACGAGTGCTTCGAGATTTGCATGAACGTCTGAGATTACGGCATAAAGCACTACTCTGCCCTGCTTTCCTGTTTTTTATGCTTTGCAATTTTATCAAGAATCCCGTTAATAAATGTTGCAGACTCAGATGTGGAGTATTTTTTTGCGATCTCGATTGCCTCATTGATAGTTACGGCAGGAGGTATATCGTCCCTGTACAAAAGCTCATATGCGGCGAACCTGAGGATATTCCTGTCGACAGCTGCCATGCGATCAAGCTCCCAGTGCTCAGCAATATTTTTTATTGTTGAGTCTATCTCATCAAGCATGGAAATTGTTCCTTTGATGATGTCAGAGGCAAATTTTTTTACCTCCGGGTCTTTTTCCTTGCGTAGGAAATCAGCTATGCTGTCCTGATAATCTTTATTCCTGAACTCTAACTGGAAAAGGTACTGGAGTACGTGCTCTCTTGCTAGGCGTCTTTTCATAAAAATAGATGTATTTTAAATGTTTAAACCCGAGAGTTAAGAAAAGATGATGCTGAGATTGTACTCACAATTTTTTCATCAGCTGGGCCATCTCAATAGCAGTTATGGCCGCGTCCCAACCCTTATTGCCGCTCTTTGTCCCTGCCCTTTCAACAGCCTGTTCTATGGTGTCGGATGTAATAATTCCAAAGGCTATTGGCACGCCTGTTTCCATTGAAGCAGCAGCAATGCCTTTTGAAACTTCTGCTGATACGTATTCGAAATGCGGGGTTGCACCCCTTATGACTGTGCCGAGACAGATTAAGGCATTATAAGAACCCTTTGATGCCATTTTCTTTGCAGCCAGCGGTATCTCAAAAGAGCCCGGAACCCTGACTACCTCAATATCTTCTTCCTTAGCGCCATGGCGCACAAGTGCGTCCATTGCTCCGTCAAGGAGCTTGCTTGTAATAAAGTCATTAAACCTGCTTACAACTATCGCGAATTTTAAGCCCTTTGCCTGCAGTTCGCCTTCAAGTATCTTCATAAAAGCCTCCAAAATAATGCCGAGATGAGTTTATTATATACTTTCGATAATGAATTGTGAAGAACTCATAATATATAAGGCGTGTCTATCTCTGGAGTACAAGAAAAATAAAGTTTTTGAACAATCTTGCAATAGCAGTAGGATTTGAAGTATTCTTTGTAAAAGATGTTCAAACAATATTCAGCCATGAGGCGTGTGCATGTTTAAGAAGACGGTTACATTAACTTTTTTATTGGTCTTAGTGCTCGGCGCGGCCGGGTTTGCGAACAGCCAGTCTTCGCAGCCTGTTATAGTCTCACTCTCAGGCAATCAGGGGGACGGAGGCTATTATGTGTCATGTGTTATGGCAACACTTAGATCATCAATCCCCGGAGCAGCAGGGATAGAGTACAGCATAGATGGCGGACAGACCTGGAAGCCGTACAACGAAAGTTTCGAATTATGCAAGACTACGCTAGTTATGTACAGAAGCAGGCAGAGAACAGAAGCAGCGCAGGAGCCTCAAACCGTAGTCGTTTATATAGATATGAAGCCCCCGGCAATAACAGCAACTCTAAGTCCGGCGGCAAATGCATCAGGATGGAATAATAGTAATGTTACGGTCTCGTTTAACTGCAGCGACATGATTTCAGGCATACAGAAATGCTCTTCTCCCGTAACTTTAATGAGCGAAGGAGAAACACAATCGGTGACAGGCACAGCAGTTGATAAGGCAGGCAATGCTGCTACAACATCTGTAAGCGTGAAAATCGACAAGACTCCGCCAAAGATTATTATCACAGGTTCCCGGGAGGGAGAGAAGTATGCTTTCTGCAATCTGCCGGTCCCCAGCCGCCTCGTGACAGATGAGCTTTCCGGGGTTAAATCAGGCAGAGAGGACTATGATGGCGGGAATGAGAAAAAGACAGGCAATTTCACCTATGCGGTAACGGCAACGGATAATGCCGGCAATATAGCAATTGAACGCGTCAAATATAAAGGCATATATGCATTCGAAGGTTTTCAGAATCCGGTTGCTTATCGCAAACCATTTGTTTTAGGCAGCACTATTCCTGTTTCATTCGTGCTTACTGATGGGTGTAATAATCCGGTCTCAACCGCAACAGCCACGCTGGCTGTTCAGAGAGTCTCAAGGGAAGCGCCCGCTGGAGAGCCTATTGACACTGCCAGCATTTTAGCGGATAAGGGTGATGCCTTCTGGTATGACTTTATGACAGGACAGTATATATATAAGCTGGCAACTGACAATCTTTCTGCCGGAACCTGGAAGATAACCGTATATTTAGATGACGGCATGTCATATTCTATTCCTATTGGTATCAAGTAAACAAAGATGCCCAAACGCCAATGGCTAAAAAGCGCTAATTTCGCAATTGAAGGAATACTGCATGCGGCAAAGACACAGAAGCATCTAAGATATCATTTCTATAGCGCAGCCATAGTCCTTCTTCTCAGTTATGTTGTTGGTGTATCACGAATGGAATTTCTTGTTATCGCATTATCTGTCATAGCCGTATTGCTTGCTGAGATGTTTAATACGGCAATCGAGGCTGTGACTGACATAATCTCACCTGAACAAAGCGAAAAGGCAAGAATAGTTAAAGATATAGCCGCAGGGGCAGTGTTAGTGACGGCATTTGGGGTTGCGGTAGTCGGGTATATAATTCTTTTCCCTTATATCCGCGACATTTTTTCGAAAGGACTTTATATCGCGAAACATTCAAAGGAAGAGATTGCAATCATCTCCATTGTAATTGTGCTCATACTTGTAGTTATCTCAAAGGCATATTTTGGAAAAGGGCATCCTTTAAGGGGAGGAATGCCAAGCGGTCATGCAGCACTTGCATTTTCAGCCTGGGTTGCGATAACACAGATAACTGAAAATTTCATTGCATCCATTCTCTGCTTCATACTTGCTACAATAATTGCCCAGGGGAGGATAGCTATAAAGATACATACAAAAAAAGAAGTTATTCTGGGCGCGCTCATAGGCGCAAGCGTAACTTATCTATTGTTTTTATTGTTTTCTTAATCTTCTAAATAAAAAACGACGGTTCTTTGTTCAAAAAGCTTACAGATGTCTGTCTATTGCGCCTTTTGATTCTATAAACTCAAATTTAAATTTTTCAGGCTTTCTGCCGAAACATGTGCCGAGGCTTTCAAATAGAGCAATCTCATTGATGTCAACCTCTCTTCTCTTTATAGCCTCAGATGTTGACATATAACGAATCTGATTTCCGTTCACATCTACGATAGTATTGCCTGTCTTGCCTTCCAGAAGAAGAAGCACTGCTGCGGCGCCTGCCTTCTGTCCAAAATTTACATCAAAGGCAGACGACTGCCCTGAGCGCACAAGATGTCCGGGAGTCACTTCTCTCACCTCAGGTATCTCATAAACGCCAGGCGCATACATGCCGACCTTTTTCATAAACTCTTTTACATCAGGATCTGCTTTCAGTCTTTTCTCAAGCTGTTGCCTGACGTATTTGCCTGCTCCGGCAAGTTTTTTATGCCCAAAGGCGTCAACGCCGGCAGATTCGTCGTATAACAACTCTCCTGACACAGTTTTGATTCCTTCTGCGACCACAATTATATAAGTCCCAG
>CAZBSJ010000026.1:2798-7198 GCA_964494165.1 uncultured Nitrospiraceae bacterium | reverse complement strand
CCGTAAGGACTTCCCTGCTCTATTGCAGTAAGAACAGTGCCGCCGCCGGTGAAGAAATAATATTGAGTATTATCAAGGACAGAAAGGTAAAGGCCCGGGCACAGGTTCTTAAACTCCTGAAGCGTATCTCCACCCCCATACATCTTTAGGGCAGTTCTGTTATGGTCGATCGTGTTATCAAGCGCTGCAGAGCCGTCAGTAAAATAGCGGGTGAAACCCATAACAGCATTTACAAATATTGTTTTTGCGTTTGAAATGTTGTCGTATACTGTATGGTCCTGAAAAGCCTTGGGGTCAATATCAAGAACATAATTGTATTTATTGCCCTGCTTAAAGTCTTTTATTGAGATGGTTCTGTACTGCCCTTCGATCTTGCCGTCAAGAGTGTCGGATTCCACTATAAACGGCAGTTCAACTACCTTCTTGTTTTTACTGTCTTTCTCAACAAGGTCTTTGGCCGCCTCAATATCGCTTTCTGATACGCCGGCTATGTTAATCCCGTATTTAGCGCACAGAAACGTGTTATAGATAACCCCGCCCAATATCAGCTTGTCAACCTTATCGTAAATCGCGTAGAGCGGCTTGATCTTAGTGTCATATTTTGCGCCTGCGACAACTGCTACAAATGGCCTTTCAGGATTCAGGACAGAATGCAGGTTTATTATCTCCTGCTGCATAAGGAACCCTGCGAAAGAGGGCAGAAGTTTTGCAATGTCATAGGTAGATGCATGAGGCTGCCATGAACCAAACGCATCGTTTATGAATATGTCAGCAAGGCCTGCAAGCTGTAAGGCGAAGCTTTCCCTTGCCTTTCCGTCTGACTCCTCTCCCTGAAACCATCGGGTGTTGGGCAGATATATCCCGCCGATTTTCCTTTCCCTGAGTTCTTTGATCGCAAGGTTAATAGAGGTGTCGATGCCTATGATCCCCAGCTTGGGATCTATATCGAATTTGGGCACATGAAATCTTATATGAAGCTTATGACTCAGATATTCGACGATTGGCTCGATGGAATCGCCTTCTTTGCATCGTATCTCTCCTGTCTTTTTATCCTTGGGCCTTCCTACGTGAGTCATGAGTATGGGCCTTCCGCCGCGTTCAACTATGCTGTATAGCGTGCCCAATGTCCTGTCAATCCGGTATGGGTCTTTAATTTCACCGTCTTTTACGACATTGTGGTCAAACCTGACCAGGACAACCTTTCCGTTTAAGTCAGCATCCTGAATAAGCCTCAACCTTGGGTCTAAGCCCTTCCTCTCCATCATTCACCTCCAAATATCAAAAAGTCTTTCAATATAAGGCAGTTATATGATACAATGTTTCATGCCTTGTGTGAAGATAGGTTGTAGTGGTTTTTTGTACGAAGACTGGAAAGGCACATTTTATCCTGAAGATCTTTCAAAAAGACACTGGCTCGAATATTACTGCAAGAAATTTTCTACTGTTGAGCTGAATGTCACATTCTATAAGGTGCCTGAAAAAGAGACCTTTTCAAGATGGTACAGCGAAACCCCGGATGATTTTATCTTCTCCTTAAAAGGAAGCAGGTTCATAACGCATGTTAAGAAACTGAAATCCCCTGCAGAACCATTGGACGTTTTTTTCTCAAGGGCAATTGCTTTAAAGGAAAAACTCGGCGTTGTGCTCTGGCAGTTCCCGCCTGAATTTAAGGCAGACATCGAGAAGCTGAAATCTTTTATTGAGGCGCTTAATCAATATGATGTAAGAAACACCTTTGAATTCAGAGATAAAAGCTGGATAAATAAAAAGGTAGTAACGCTTCTGGAGAAGAACAACATGAGTCTTTGCATGGCGGACTCTCCTGACCTTGAGAGCGAAGTCCCGATGACAGCTGACTTTGTATATATAAGAAGACACGGAGCCAATGGGCAGGCTTCTCCCTGCTATACCACGGATCAGCTTAAATGCGATGCAAAGGCAATAAAAAATTATTTAAAAAAAGGCAGTGATATCTATATTTATTTTAATAATGATGTGTCCGGCTATGCGCCCAAAAATGCAAGGGAGCTCTGCAATATCCTGAAGAAAACAAACAAAAATTAAATTTTTCACAGATGCTCAAGGAACTCAGGATAAAAAACCTCGCAATTATCGATGATATCAAATTAAAGTTTGAAACAGGGCTAAATGTCCTTACCGGTGAGACAGGAGCAGGCAAATCAATTATTGTTGACGCCCTGGGCCTTGCGCTCGGAGACAGGGCTCAGTCAGACATGATTAAGACCGGGAAAGATGAAGCAGCAGTCGAGGCTTTTTTCGATGTCTCAGACCATCATCTTCTTAAGGGAATGGGGATAAGCATTGATGAAGGGATTATGGTGAGGCGCAATCTTTCATCTTCAGGAAAAAGCAGGGCATACATAAATGATTCTATCGTAAGCATACAGAGCCTCTCAGAACTTGGGAGGTCGCTGGTGGATATGCACGGCCAGCATGAACACCAAAGCCTTCTCTCATCAGAAAATCAAAGGACTATTATTGATTTTTATGGAAAGCTTCAGGATAAAAGGGCCGGGGTTGAGGAATTATTTCATGATCTGCAGTTATTGAAGAAAGAGCTTGCAGAGCTGAAGGCAAATGTTAAAGAGCGGGCTCACCGTATTGACTTGCTGAGTTTTCAGATAAATGAGATAGATTCAGCGTCCCTGAAGCCTGGTGAAAAGGCCTCATTGGAAGAAGAAAGGGGTATCCTTTCTAACCTAAGCAAGTTAAGCGAGTCGGCTGAGACAACTTATTCGTTGCTTTATGAAACTGAAGGCTCCTGTATTGAAAATCTTTCTGTTGTTGTTTCGAAGCTTAAAGATATGGCCTCGATCGATCCCGGCATAAAAGAGACCCTGAACCTTATCGAATCTGCAATGCCTCTGTTAAAAGACGGTGCAATGTCTCTGAGGGGATACAGGGAAAAGTACGACCTTGACCCAAAACGGCTTGAGACGGTTGAAGAAAGGCTCGAGATTATTAAAAGGCTTGAGAAAAAATACGGGGAAGGGATTGATGAGGTGCTTAGATACAGAAATGAGGCTGACAAAGAGCTTAGTGAACTAAACAGTACTGATGAAAAGACGGATATAATAGAGGGGCAGCTGAAAGATAAAGAGGACTTGCTTTTGAGAATGGCAACAGAGCTTTCAAATCAAAGAAAGAAGACCGCATCAGAACTAAGCAGGTCTGTTGAGAAGATTTTAGGAGAACTTGCATTTGAAAAGGCAAAATTCAGCATTGAAGTAAGTCAGGCGCAGTTATGCTCGCACGGGATTGATTCCATAGAATTCCAGTTCTCGGCAAATCCCGGCGAGACATTGAAGCCCCTTTCTAAAGTGGCCTCAGGTGGTGAATTATCCAGAGTAATGCTTGCGCTTAAGAACGTGCTTGCTGATGTTGACAGGATTCCTGTGCTTATTTTCGATGAGGTGGATGCTGGAATTGGGGGAAGGACAGCAGAAAGCGTCGCCAGAAAATTAAAAGGCCTGGCAAAGACACATCAGGTGATATGTATTACCCATCTTCCTCAAATAGCATCAGCAGCAGACTTTCACATAATGACAGAAAAATATCAGAAAAAAGACGGGGTAGGCGTAAGAGTAAAGGAATTATCTGCTGACGAAAGACGCTCGGAGATAGCAAGGATGCTCAGCGGAAAGATAACGGATACCTCTCTAAAACATGCAGGGGAACTGCTTGGCGGACGCAAGTCTCCGGAAAAGGTGGGAAGATGAAGGGCAAGATCAAAATATCCAGAGAACTATGCAAAGGCTGTAAGTATTGCATAGCTGCATGTCCGAAAGGCATGCTGGCAATAGAAACAGAGTTTAACAAAATGGGTTATTTCCCGGCTTATTCAAAGGATATGGAAGAGTGTACCGGCTGCGGGTTATGCGCGCTGATGTGCCCTGAGATCGCCATTGAGGTCTGGGTTACGAACAATAAGAAAAAGGCTTGATTTTATAATGGCAATAGATATAAATTTATCTCAAAAATATATATGAAGGTAATGGAGGAATTATGACCAGATCAGTTCTAGTTGATAAGGTTGCAGAAAGGGTAGACGGACTAACAAGGAAACAGACCGAGATAGTAATAGAGACTGTTTTTGACAGCATAAAGGAGGCCCTTCAGAAAGGCGACAAAATCGAGATAAGGGGTTTCGGGAATTTCAGGCTCAAGCAGAGGAATGCAAGAAAGGCCAGGAATCCAAAGACAGGCGAAAGCGTTGAGGTGCCTGCTAAAAGAGTGCTTCATTTTAAGGTGGGCAAAGAACTGAACGAACTTTTGAACTCATAAAGATATTTTTTAACCTAAAGTGTTCCCATCCGGATGGAGAGAAGAACTTTCCTCAAAAGAAGCATTAAGTATTTTTTCGCGTTTTTAGGCTTAAG
>CAZBSJ010000026.1:0-2698 GCA_964494165.1 uncultured Nitrospiraceae bacterium | reverse complement strand
TAAATATCATAATTTGCTCTGCAAATAAGCATGACGAGCGCATATGTTAAAATATCCGGATGTCTACCAAAGAACTTATAATCGAAGGTGCCAGGCAGAACAACCTCAGAAATATTAACCTGCGCCTTCCTCACGATAAGGTAATCGCGGTAACAGGCGTATCAGGTTCAGGAAAATCTTCTCTGGCATTCGACACAATCTTTGCAGAGGGTCAGTGGAGGTTCATCGAATCTCTGTCCACCTATGCAAGGCTTTTCCTTGAAAAGCTCGACAGACCGGATGTTGATGCAATACATAATATTAGGCCTGCAATAGCTCTTGAGCAGAAAAATCCTGTGAAGGGTTCGCGCTCAACAGTAGGCACGCTCACAGAGTTATATGACCTTTTAAGGTTACTCTATTCAAAGATATCTGTCCCGTTCTGTCCTGATTGCGGCAGGGAGATAAGGAAATGGGATCCTTCGCAGGTTGTTGAAGAGCTTCTGGAAAAACATGAAGGCAAAAAAGCAGTGATTATCTTCCAGAGCGGAGATTCGATTGAGAACCTGAGGCAAAGCGGGTTTCACAGGGCCTGGATAAAAGGAGAAGCAGTTGATATCCTGACAGAGGGTTCCAGGCTGTCAGCCAGGACTCTGGATATCGTTCTTGACAGGCTGTTAATCCGAGATGAGCCGCGGCTCTCTGATTCCATTGAGATGGCATGGTCGAAAGGAAACGGAAAGATAAAGGTCATCATATTTGAAAACTCAGAACAGTTAATCCTTAATTTCTCTTCTGAGAACGCGTGTGATGAATGCGGCATTTCCCTTCCTGAGCCTACTCCTTTGCTTTTTTCATTTAATCATCCTGTAGGGGCATGTCAGGAATGCAAGGGATTTGGAAACACCCTTGTTTATGATGAAGAGCTGATAATACCGGATAAGTTCTTATCGCTTTCAGAGGGTGCCATTGACATATGGGAAAAACCTGTTGCCAAATGGTGGAAGAAACAGATGATAAGCGGTGCCAAAAAAACAGGCATTGACATAAACAAGCCTTATAACGAGCTTCCTAAAAACGATAAGGAAAAAATCTTTAATGGAGGAGCAGGTTTTTATGGAGTAAAGGATTTCTTTGAGGAACTCGAAACCAAGAGATATAAGCTCCATGTGAGGGTCTTCCTCAGCAGATACAGAAGGGCAACTACATGCCTTGTATGCAAGGGAAAGAGACTGAAAAAAGAGGCATTGTCATATAAGGTTTCCAATCTTGATATCGCAGAGATATGCGACATGCCTGTGTCGGGCTTTATTGAGTTCCTGAAGGATGCAGATATCTCTCCTTTCAGGAGAGACCTTGCCAAAGAACTTCTCAGGCAGATAAGGCTGAAACTCCAGTTCCTTAACAGGGTAGGGCTTGATTACCTGAGCCTGAACAGGCAGGGCAAGACCTTGTCAGGGGGCGAATATCAGAGGGTTAACCTGTCAAATCAGCTTAGTTCTCTGCTTACCGGGACATTATATGTGCTTGATGAGCCTACCGTTGGACTGCATCCCAGAGACACAGAGAGGATCGCAAAGATAATGTCAGAGCTTTCTGAGTTAGGCAATACCGTAATAGTTGTTGAGCATGACAAGGATATCATAAAGTCTGCTGACTGGATTGTTGAGCTCGGCCCCGGCGGAGGACATAAGGGAGGGGAGATTATATTTTCAGGCACAAGAGAAGATTTTCTTAAGACTGATTCTGCAACCGCAAGATATCTTAATGGCATTGAAAAGATAGAGCCTCAGCAGATACAAAAAAGACTGAAAGAAAGAAAGGCGATCGTGCTATATGACGCCAAAGGCAATAACCTCAAATCTGTCAACCTGCGCATACCCATTCAGACATTAACAGCTGTAACAGGCGTCTCAGGTTCAGGCAAGAGCAGCCTTGTTGTAGAGACTCTTTACAGGGCACTCGCAAGGCATTTTAAGGTTGAGCCTGAACAGCCTTTGCCTTACAGAGATATTAAGGGCAGGGACTATATTAAGAACGTAAAGCTCATAGACCAGACACCCATAGGCAGGAGTCCCCGTTCCAACGCAGTAACTTATCTGAAGATATTCGATCCGATAAGAAAACTCTTCTCAGAACAGCATGAGGCAAGGGCTCACAGATATGGCCCGGGATTTTTTTCATTTAATGTGCCGGGCGGAAGGTGCGAGGCATGCAGCGGCGAAGGTTTTCAGAAGATGGAGATGTACTTCTTTGAAGACCTTTATATAAAGTGTGAGGAATGTAATGGCAAAAGATACAGGCCTGAGGCATTGAGGGTAACTTATAAGGGCAAAAACATAAATGATGTCTTAAACATAACAGTTGATGAGGCAGTTGAGTTTTTCGCTGATATACAGCAGATAAAGACAAAGCTTTTGTTGATGCAGGAGATAGGGCTTGGATATATCAGGCTGGGGCAGCCTGTGACAACATTCTCAGGGGGTGAGGCGCAGAGGATTAAGATATGCTCTGAACTCATAGGTAGAGACTGGGGATTGGATGCAGGTAAAGCTAGATCTAAACCCGGCAGCCTGTATATTCTTGATGAACCTACAGTTGGACTTCATTTCAGGGACGTTAAGGCCTTGCTCAGCGTGCTTCAGAGGCTGGTAGATGCAGGCAACACTGTCCTTGTAATTGAACACAATCTTGATGTTATAAAATCAGCTGACTGGAT
>CAZBSJ010000025.1:1285-13133 GCA_964494165.1 uncultured Nitrospiraceae bacterium | reverse complement strand
CGCAACACAATGGAGAAAAGCCCGATGATAGTGCCGATAATATTTGAGGTGTAGGAATAATGTTTGAAGCGATTGTTCTCGGTATTGTTCAGGGGCTCACGGAATTCCTTCCTGTAAGCAGCACAGCACACCTTATATTATTCCCATGGTTTTTCGGCTGGACAGGGGACGTTAATACCCTCACATTTGATGTCGCGCTCCATGCAGGAACCCTGCTGTCTTTGATTATATGTTTCTGGAAAGACTGGATTAATATATTTGTCAATGAAAGAAGGCTTTTGCTTGTTCTTTTCATCGCCACCCTGCCTGCCGGAATATCAGGAATCCTTTTCAACGATATCATTGAGAATACTCTTAGAAGTCCGGTGATCATTGTCTCAGCTTTAGTAGTTGTAGGCATTGTTATGCTTGTTTCTGAGAGGGTAAAGAAAGACAGGGATATAAAGAATATGAATCTCACGGATGCAATAGTGATAGGCATTGCTCAGGCAATAGCGCTCATCCCAGGCGTATCGCGCTCAGGCATTACAATATCCGCAGGTCTTTTCAGAGGACTGGAAAGAGAGGCCTCTGCCCGTTTTTCTTTTTTGCTGTCTACGCCTGTGATATTGGGGGCTACAGTGTTCGAGGGGAAAAAACTTGCTGCAAATGCCGGCAATTATGATATGCAGCTCTTTGCATTAGGGTTTATCACGTCCGCGATAACAGGTTTTTTTGCCATAAAATTTCTCCTTTATTTTTTTAAGAGACATCCTATGAATATTTTCGTATATTATAGATTCATTCTTGCGGCTATAATTATCGGTGGAATATGGCTGAGAAGGTAAAAAAGCTTAAGAGGATAAAAGAAGAAGTGATGGGAGTCGTCTCCATACTCGGAGGCATATATCTTGCGCTCAGTTTCATAACCCATACAAAATGGGATCCTTCGCCCTTTACTTTCACTTCCTTGCCTGTTAAAAACTATGGAGGCATAATCGGAGCTTATATATCTGACACCATACTCGTTGTAATCGGCATATCATCTTTTGCTATTCCAGTACTTATCATTGCATACGGCGTCAAGAGGCTGATGGGAAAAGACGGCCATATGGTACATGTTGCCGGAGCAATGCTTTTTGTCCTGTCATCTTCAATACTTCTGGCATTGATGTCAGCCACTTTTAATATCAAGCCAGAGTGGAATCTCGGAGGTATTACTGGCCTGTTCATAGCAGGCGCCGCAAAAAAACTGCTCTCTGTCCCGGGCGCTTATATTTTTTCGTTATCAATGTTTCTGTCTTCCATAATACTCCTCAGCCCTGTTTCTCTTATCACAGTAGCGCTTAAAGGTAAGCAGAAAAAGACGGCAAAGAGCAAGGTGGTTGAGGAGCCTTTGATAGAAGAAGATGAAGAAGAGTTTCGAGAGCCTGAATTATTGGAGCTTCCTCTGGTGGATACAGTGCTGGCATCAGAACCTGAGCCGAAAAAGCCTTATAAGCCTGAGACTATAAAACCGCGCATTATCGGCGACTACGAACTTCCCCCGGTAGAGCTTCTGAAGTTGTATGATTCAGGCATAAGGCCCTCAAAGGACGAGCTTCTTTCAAGCTCTGCAATGCTTGTGCAGAAGCTTGCGGATTTTGATGTTGAGGGAAAAATTACTCAGGTGCAGGCAGGCCCTGTTGTTACAATGTACGAATTTGAGCCTGCGCCGGGTGTAAAGATAAACAGGGTTGTCTCATTGTCTGATGACCTTGCCCTTGCGCTTAAGTCATCAGGGGTAAGGGTGTCCCCGATATCAGGCAAATCAGCCATAGGAATCGAGGTGCCGAACAGGAATCGCGAGACCGTTTCACTAAGAGAGATAATAGCCTCTGATAATTTCAGAAAGAATTCTTCCATGCTCACGCTTGCCCTCGGAAAAGATATATTCGGAACGCCGATTGTTTCTGACCTCGCAAGGATGCCGCATCTGCTTGTGGCAGGCGCGACAGGCTCAGGTAAAAGCGTGTCCATAAACTCCATGGTTATGAGCATTCTTTATAAGGCATCTCCTAAACAGGTCAAGATGCTCATGATTGACCCTAAACTTCTCGAGCTTTCTGCATATGAGGATATTCCTCATCTAATTTCACCTGTCATAACAAATCCTAAAGAGGCTGCAGAGGCATTGCGCAAGATGGTATTTGAGATGGAGCGCAGATACAGGCTTTTGGCAGAGAAAAGCACAAGAAATATTGAGAGCTTCAATAAGATTGTCCCTGATGAAGAGAAACTGCCGTATATAGTAATCTTCATTGATGAGCTTGCAGACCTCATGTTCGCATCTGCCAATGAGGTTGAGGACTCCATTGCACGGCTTGCACAGATGGCCCGCGCCTCAGGCATACATCTTATCCTTGCAACTCAAAGGCCTTCTGTTGATGTTATTACAGGCGTTATTAAGGCGAATTTCCCTGCGCGCATCTCTTTCCAGGTAACATCTAAGATAGATTCGCGTACTATCCTTGATGCGCAGGGCGCTGAACAGCTCCTCGGCAAGGGAGATATGCTGTTTATGCTTCCGGGCATAAAGATAATCCGTATTCACGGCGCATTGATAACAGAAGAGGAGATAAAGTCTGCCACTGATTTTATCAGGGCGCAGGGAGAACCTGACTACACGATATATGAAAGCATACAGATCGATGAGCCTGTGAATGACGAGCTTTCATCTGAAAGGGATGAGATGTACCAGAGGGTGCTCGAATTCGCCGAATCAGTGGGCGAAGTTTCCATATCATCCATTCAGAGGCGGTTTAAGATAGGATATAACAGGGCAGCGAGGGTCATGGATCTCATGGAAGAGGACGGACTTGTAGGCCCGCCGAAAGGCGCCGGCAAGCCGAGGGATTTTCTTAGGAGAAGAAGATGAAAATAGTTATAAGTTATAAATTAAAAGTTAAAAGTTTTTTGAAGAATTTTCTTTTACTTGTTACCTGCTGCTTGCTGCTTGCCGCTGCAGTTTGGGCTTCTGATGAAGTTTCAAGGATACAGGAGGCTTATAAAGATATCGTAGACCTTAAGGGAGAGTTTGTTCAGAAGAGCCATATTAAAGATTTAAAAAGAACGGATACATACAAAGGAAATTTTTTCATAAAAAGGCCTTCAAAGATGAGATGGGAATATAAGGGAGAAAAGCCCCAGGAAGTAATAATAAACAATGAAAACATTATCATCTATAAAAAGGCTGAGAAACAGGCATTCAGGGGGATATTCAGCAATCAGACCTATGGCCAGGCGCCTGTTGCTTTATTAAGCGGCTTCGGAAATATAAAAGAAGAGTTTAATGTAACTGAAAAAAACAATAAGCTGTTGCTTACCCCCAAAAATCCTATGGGCAGTATCCTGTCGATCGAGATAGAGACAAGCGCTAAGGGCTTCCCCATAAAATCTTTTCTGATACATGATTCATATTCAAACAGGATCGAGATAGCTTTAAAAAAGGTTGAGATAAATACAGGCATAAAAGACAGTCTTTTTAATCTATCCCTGCCCGAAGGAGTAAGCATATATGAGCATAATCCTTAAGGCATTAAAAAAAGCAGAAGAGTCAAAACACGAAAAGCAGACAATCGTAAAATCTCAGACATATAGCGCAAAAGACAAAAAAATGCTTTTCTTTCTTGTAAGTGTTTTTATAACGGCTGTATTGGTTTTTTCAGTCGGGATATATTATTACAAATATAAACTTGTCTCCGCTCCTTCAGTTAAAAAAGTCCAGAAAGATATTCCTTTAGATAAAAAGACGGATATCAAAGCGGAAGAAAAAAAGGCAGTACAGGCAAAGGAACAGAAAGAGACTGTAAAGGTTCCTGATGCAGCAAAGCTTCATGATGATGCGATACAGGAGTTAAAGAGAAAAAATTATGCCCTTGCAGAAGAACTCTTAAGAAACGCGCTTGCCATTAAGCCTGACAACTCAGCGATGCATAATCATCTGGGCCTTGCATTAAGGCACCAGTCAAGATACAAGGAAGCTTCTGAAGAATATGAAAAGGCATTGGTGTTGAAGCCTGACTACTATGAGGCAATGAATAATCTGGCCGTAGTTTATGAGATGCTCGGGAATACCGAAAAAGCAAAATCAATGTATAAAAAAGCTCTTTCTATTAAGCCTTCTTATGCTGAAGCTCATTTGAATTATGCCCTGCTGCTTGAGGCTGAGGGAGATTATTCAAACGCTGAAAGTCATTATCATACTTTCCTTAACCTTTCATCAGATGCGTCTCTGAAGGCAAGGGTAAGGGAAAGAGTAAAAATGCTGAGAAAGTAAGCCCCTACCGTTTCTTTTTCTTAAGAACATCATCGACCCAGCTCAAAGCAGCAGACACAGTTGGAAACCCTATCGTGCTTGTGAGCAGGACGATTGCATGCTGTATCTCCTTAGGCTTTGCGCCTGCTTCCAGCGCCCTTCTAGTGTGCGAGTGCACGGCCCCCTCTGACCTTATTGCTGCTGCGGCAGCCAGCTGAATGAGGTGAGATGTTTTATCATTTAGCGGACCGGATGCCTTTGCTGCGTTTCCCAGATTTTCGACTGCTTTTGAGTATTCCTTGAACATATTTCTGATTCTCGTATACTGTGATGGTAACTTAGCCATAATCTCCTCCTTTTTTGCTTTACAAGATTTTTTTATCACTTTCTGAGAGGGATTGCAAGGAAAATCTTGCAAAGTTTATCCGTACGTATTATCCTTACAATAAGTTCAAGGGAATAGGGAAGCAGGTTGATTATCATCTGGCAATAGTCTCTGATTATGAAAAATGGATAAGACATTAAGATTAGACAAAGGACAAATCGAGGTTGTTGATGACGAAATGGCTGAGGTTTTAAAACATAAAACTTCGTCAGAGAGGATTAGGATTGCTTTTAATTTATGGATGGCAGCTTATGATATGCTGATATCTTATCTGAGTAAAACCAATCCTGATTGGGACTCAGATAGACTTAAAGAAGAGGTAGTTCGGAGGCTGGCGCATGGGGCCTTTTGAACTGCTGGAAAAAGTTGTAGAAGCATTTGAACGACTCCAAATTCCCTATCTTGTGACAGGTGCGGTTGCATCTATAGCATATGGTGAGCCAAGGCTGACAAATGATATTGACATCGTTGCCGGAATAAAAGATCGACATATTGACGGATTGCTTAAGGCTTTTCCTCAAAATGAGTTTTTTCTAACCCAAGAAATGATAAGGGATGCCATACGCAACTTGGGACAGTTTAATATTATTCATCCTGCCTCTGGTCTTAAGGTAGATGTCATAATAAAACAAAATACGCCGTTTGACAATAGCCGTTTTAATCGGATAAGACGGATTTACCCTGCGGAATCTTATCAGGCGAATTTTGCCGCGCCCGAAGATGTGATAATAAAAAAAATGGAATATTACAAAGAAGGCGGTTCTGAAAAGCACCTCCGTGATATTACCGGCATTTTAAAAATCAGTGGAGATGAGATAGATAAAGATTATATATCAGATTGGGCGAAGCGTCTGGGATTAGTAGAGATATGGGTTGCTGTGCAAAGAAGGCTTAAAGAAAAATGATGCGCATTTTAGTGTTGAGATTCATTAACAACACACTATCGATTTAGGCTTTTACTGATTGAAAATCAATTCTTTTTAAAAAGGAAAGCAGAAGTGTCTCTGGAATTTTACGCCCATAGTGTTGAGAGGAAGCCGATTGAGGAGTGGCATCGGCTTGAGGAGCATTTGCTAAATGTCGCTGAGCTTGCAAAGAAGTTTGCTAATGAATTTAATTCTGGTGACTGGGCGTATCTGGCGGGATTGTGGCATGACTTGGGGAAGTATTCGGCAGATTTTCAGAAAATGCTACTTGCGTCTGTCGATGCGCATATCGAGACAAAACCAGGTCGGGTTGATCATTCAACAGCAGGGGCGATTCATGCCGTTGAACAATTCAAAATCGCTGGCAGAATATTCGGCTATCTCGCAGCAGGCCATCACGCAGGGCTTCCGGATTGGTTAACGGATACGGCTGGGAGAAAGAGCCTTGAACAACGCTTGCAGAATATTGAACTTCTCCATAAGTTACCCATTGCAGACATTCCCTCTCATATCATTAAGCAGTCTCTGCCAAAACAAAAGTTTATAACAAAAGAGGGTCACGCCCTATGGATAAGGATGCTTTTCTCCTGCCTTGTTGATGCCGACTTTCTTGATACCGAGTCATTCCTTGAGCCGGAAAAAGCAAAGACACGAAAAGGCTATCCTTTATTGGATGAACTTCTGCCGCTCTTTAAATCGTATATGACTAATAAACAAGCGAATGCGGATGATTCTTCTGTTAACAGACAGCGGGCAGAGATACTCAGACAATGTATTGCAAGATCAACTCATAAACCTGCAATCTTTACGCTGACAGTTCCTACCGGCGGCGGAAAAACGCTTTCATCAATGGCATTTGCATTAAACCACGCCTTGAGATACAAAAAACAGCGAATTATCTATGTTATTCCTTACACAAGCATTATCGAGCAGACAGCCGAACAGTTCAGGGATATATTCAAAGATTCCGTTGTCGAGCATCATAGTAATGTTGATATTTCCGATGAAAGCGTTGAAACCGCAAGAAGCAGGCTTGCCTGCGAAAATTGGGAAGCCCCGATTATCGTAACTACTTCAGTTCAATTCTTTGACTCGCTTTTTGCCAATCGTTCAAGCCGTTGCCGTAAGCTTCATAACATTGTAAACAGCGTTGTTGTTCTTGATGAAGTGCAACTCTTGCCACCCGAATATCTTAATCCAATTCTGCATGCGATAAAAGAATTGCAGAAAAATTATGGTGTAACATTTGTCTTGAGTACGGCGACACAGCCAGCCTTCACAAAGCATAAGTCATTAGATTATCAGTTTGAAGGATTGTCCGATGCAGTTGAGATTATGAATGATCCCATTCAACTCCATAAAGCATTCAAGCGTGTAGAATTGTATGCGCCCAATGACCTAATGACACCGTGCACATGGGACGCCCTTACATCTGAACTGACGCAACATCCGTCTGTCTTGTGCATTGTGAACAGGCGTGATGACTGCCGGGAGCTTTTCGAAAAAATGCCTGCTGGAACAATCCATCTCTCTGCACTTATGTGCGGCGAGCATCGTTCTAAAGTTATTAATCTGATAAAGCAGAAACTCAAGGATAAAGTTCCAACCCGTGTTATAAGTACCCAGCTTGTTGAAGCAGGCGTTGACCTTGATTTTCCAGTTGTGTATCGTGCCCTTGCTGGGCTTGATTCAATCGCTCAAGCTGCAGGAAGATGCAACAGGGAAGGATTGCTTGAAAAAGGACGGGTTATCGTCTATGTCCCACCGAGCAAGTTCCCAAATGGTTTGATTCAAGCGGGAAACATAGGCAGACAATTACTTGTTGAAAAGATAGACGATCATCTTGCGCCGGAGAGATACGAACAGTTCTTTAAACAGCTTTATTGGCTTGAGGGTACTAATCTTGATAAACATGGAATTTTGGAAGACCTTGCTACAGATGGCGAACTACGTTTTAGTTTTTTTTCAGCAGCACAGAAATTTAAATTGATTGATGATAAACAATATGCGCCGGTAATTGTCTGTTATGAAGAGGGGACTCGCTTAATAGGGATGCTGAAAAAACTTGGACCCGAAAGATGGCTGATGCGAAAATTGCAAAGATATGTTGTGAATCTGCCGAGGTATATTCATAAAAAGCTTTACAATGAAGGCGCTATCATCGAAGCGCATCCGGGAATATTTATTCAGGTTTACGGGGCTATGTATCATCCTGAGCTTGGTTTCTGTCCGGATAAGTCCATGATTTATGAGCCAGATGATTTGCTGATTTAACTACTTTGTTGAAAGGAGAAAACATGAGAGATTCGCCAGTTAAGAGCAATGACTTTCGTTTGAAAGTCTGGGGACGAAATGCCTGCTTCACACGGCCAGAGATGAAAGTCGAACGCGTTTCTTATGACGTTATGACTCCATCGGCTGCGCGTGGGGTTCTTGAAGCAATTCTATGGAAGCCTGCAATTCGCTGGAAGGTGACACAAATCGATGTGTTGAGGCCTATTAAATGGGAGTCAGTACGCAGAAATGAGGTTGGCGCTGTTATGTCTCCGCGAACAGATGGATTGTTTATCGAGGATCAGCGGCAACAGCGGGCAGGACTATTTCTCAGAGATGTTGCTTATACAATTCATGCGCATTTTGAGCTCACGGGTAAGGCAGGAAGTGAGGATACAGTTGTTAAATTCACAGAGATGTTTCTCCGCAGGGCTGAAAACGGGCAATGCTTTCAACGTCCTTATCTTGGCTGTCGTGAATTTGCGGCTGAATTTGAAGTTTTCACAAACGGCAAGAAATTACCGAAACCGATTTTTGAAACCCGCGACCTCGGTTGGATGCTATATGACATATCGCACGATAATACAGCGGACGAGAAGAATCAGCATTTCTGCTCTGAAAAGTGCGTTGCCAGCTTCTTCAAAGCAAGCCTTGATAATGGATGCATGCGAATTGATGAAAAGGAGGCGAGACAGTGATATTACAGGCATTAGCGAAATATTATGAGCGAATCCCAAATGTCGCTCAAGATGGATATCAGAAGCAACCTATTTCGTTTCTCATTATCATTAAAAAGAACGGGGATTTTGTCGGATTGCAGGATTTGAGAGAAGGAGAAGGGAAAAAGAAAAAAGGACAACCCCGCTTAGTGCCGAAGGCTGTTAAACGAACAATTAAGCCTGCTGCAAACCTTTTATGGGATAATCCCGCATATGTCATGGGACGACCTAAGCCTGACAAAAAGAAGGATATTAAGGCGCTGGTAGAGCGGGCAAAGGAACAGCAAACTCTTTTCCTCGATCATATCAAAGACACTTTTCGTAGCAATCATGCTGACGAGGGAGTTAATGCCGTAATCAGGTTTCTTGAAACGAAAAACTATAAAAAAATTTTTGATGATCCGCTTTGGAATGATATAGAGGAAAGCGGCGCAAATATGACATTTCAACTCGAGGGCGATACGGAACTTGTTTGTCAGCGTGAAACCGTGAGAAATGTAATTAGTTTTTTTTCAAGCACCGACAGTCCTAACTCTCAAATATGTCTCATCACCGGCAACAAAGATATACCAGCTCGACTGCATACTGCTATTAAGGGCGTCTGGGGTGCGCAGTCATCCGGTGCAAATATTATATCCTTCAATCTTGATTCATTTCGATCTTTTGGTAAAGAACAGGGCTATAATGCACCTGTTGGGAGGAAAGCTGAATTCGCTTACACAACTGCATTAAATACTTTGCTTGCAAAGGGATCACGACAGCGCATTCAGGTAGGCGATGCAAGCACTGTCTTTTGGGCTGAGAGAAAGCATGATATTGAAGACTGGTTTGCAGATATATTTGGAGAACCTGCTAAAAGAGATAGCGAGCAAGACTATGCAGCCATCAAAGCATTGTTTAAATCGCCTGAAACAGGAGCGAAACCTCTGTTGGATAACAATATTAAATTCCATGTTCTCGGACTATCTCCAAATGCATCACGGATTGCTGTCCGTTTCTGGTATTCAGGAACTATCGCCGAAGTTGAAGAAAATATTAGGCAGCACTTCAAGGATGTTGCCATGGACCGCCCTCCACACCAGCCTGAATATTTATCACTTTTCCGATTACTTGTTTCAACAGCTTTACAAGGGAAGGCAGATAATATCCAGCCCAATCTGTCAGGCGATTTCATGAATGCAATACTTGCCGGCACGCCGTATCCCGACATGCTTTTATCTTCGGCGATAAGGAGAATAAAGGCTGAGAGAGAAGTTACTTATCCGCGGGCATCATTGGTAAGAGCTGTGCTTGTAAGAAAAGCGCGACATAAAACAAAAAAGGAGGAAATAGGCATGTCATTAGACCTGAGTAACTCAAATACAGGATATCGTCTTGGGCGGCTGTTTGCTGTCCTCGAAAAGATTCAGGAAGAAGCAAGCCCTGGAATCAACGCAACTATACGTGACAAGTTTTACGGCTCGGCTTCAAGTACGCCGGTAATTGTTTTCCCGCATTTAATGAAGCTGAAGAATTACCATGTCGCAAAGCTTGATAACCGGGGACGCGCTATTAATTTTGAGAAGCTTGTTGGAGAAATAATTGATGATGTAAAGGACTTTCCAGGTCATCTTAGCCTTGATGATCAGGGGCGTTTTGCAGTCGGATATTATCATCAGAGACAGGATTTTTTCAAAAAGAAAGATTAAGAATAGGAGGAATAAAAGATGAGCAATACAATCAACAACCGTTATGACTTTGTATTATTCTTTGACGTGAAGGACGGAAATCCAAACGGAGATCCAGATGCTGGCAATCTCCCTCGTGTTGACCCGGAAACCGGACACGGGCTTGTGACGGATGTGTGCCTTAAGCGCAAGGTGAGGAATTATATGCAGATTTCAAACAAGAATAAAGAGGGCTTTGATATCTTCATTAAAGAAAAGGCTATCTTGAATAACCTGATAGATAAAGCACATGAACATGAAGAAGTGAAGACTAAAGAAAAGGGTGACAAGACAGAAGCAGCGCGGCAGGTCATGTGTAAAACCTACTATGATGTAAGGACATTCGGAGCCGTTATGTCAACGGGTAAAAATGCAGGTCAAGTTCGGGGGCCTGTTCAGTTTACTTTTGCCCGCAGTGTTAATCAGGTTGTTCCGCTTGAGCACAGCATTACCCGGATGGCAGTTGCAACTGAAGCTGAAGCAGAGAAACAGCAGGGAGATAATCGCACTATGGGCAGAAAGTTTACAGTCCCTTACGGCCTCTACCGTTGCCATGGATTTATCTCCGCTCCACTTGCTGCGCAGACAGGGTTCAACGAAGATGATCTTAAGCTGCTCTGGGATGCGCTACTTGATATGTTCGAGCATGACCGCTCAGCAGCCCGCGGGCAGATGGCAACACGCAAGCTGATAGTCTTCAAGCATGATTCTGCAATGGGCAATGCTCCGGCGCACAAGCTGTTTGAAAAGGTTAAAGCCGAGGCAAAAAATAATCCGGCGAGAGATTTCAGTGATTACGAGATTGAGGTTCCTTCACCATCTGATATGCCGCAAGGCGTAACATTGGACATTAAACTTTAACCTGTGTTTTGCGAAGACGATTTGATTCAACTTTCTTCCTTGCAGCACTTTATATTCTGCAAAAGGCAGTGCGCGCTGATACATATTGAACAGCTGTGGAGCGAAAATGTTTTCACCGCTGAAGGCAGGATTATGCATGACAAAGTTGATACGGCAAACAGAGAAGTGAGGGGTAAGGTTCGGATTGATTACGGAGTTCCTTTGCGGTCGCTTAGGCTTGGACTTATCGGAAAGGCGGATGTGGTTGAATTTCACAGGCACGGCGATAAATGGATTCCATTTCCTGTGGAATACAAACGAGGAAAACCCAAGATGGATGATTGTGACAAGGTTCAGCTTTGCGCTCAGGCAATATGTCTTGAGGAGATGCTCAATGTCGAGATAAGGGAAGGGGCTTTGTTTTATGGACAGACGAGACGCAGAGAAGATGTTGTCTTTGATGAAAAGTTACGGCATGAGACAGAAGATGCGGCTAAGAAGGTTCATGAGCTTATCGAATCAGGCATAACTCCGAAGGCTGAGTATTCAAAGAAGTGTAAGCAATGCTCTTTGTTAAGTCTGTGTATGCCTAAGGTGAGCGGAAAGGCAAACAATTATTTGATGAAAGCGGTGGAAGAATGAAAAAACTTCTTAATACACTCTTTGTAACAACTCAGGGAGCATATCTCTCAAAAGATGGGGAGACTGTTATTGTTAAGGTT
>CAZBSJ010000025.1:0-1275 GCA_964494165.1 uncultured Nitrospiraceae bacterium | reverse complement strand
GCCATGCGCTTGCCTGTTCATACTCTTGGCGGGATTGTCTGTTTCGGACAGGTCTCTTGCAGCCCGTATCTTATGGGCTTCTGTGCAGAGAATGGCGTAGCAATAAGTTTTCTTACTGAAAACGGTGATTTCCTCGCAAAGGTTCAGGGGCCTGTATCAGGCAATGTACTTTTGAGACGGGAACAGTACCGCCGTGCAGATAATATGAATTCGTCATCTGAGATTGCTAAGACAATATTAACCGGCAAGATTGCAAATTGCCGGACAGTGCTTCAGAGGTTATTGAGGGATCATTCTGAAAAGATTGATACGGATGCGATAACACAGGCTTCTCAAAAACTATCAAATGCAATGAGAAGGCTGCAAACTGAATCATCTCTCGATAGTCTGCGGGGCATAGAGGGAGAATCGGCAGACGCCTATTTTGAAGTCTTTGATCATCTGATTACTTCTCAAAAAGATGATTTCACATTTTGCGAACGGAACAGAAGGCCGCCTCTGGATAATATTAATTGTCTATTATCATTTATTTACACAATTCTGATGCATGATGTGCGTTCGGCTCTTGAATCTGTCGGGCTTGATCCGGCAGTAGGTTTTTTGCACAGAGATCGCCCCGGTCGTTACAGTCTTGCTCTTGATATGATGGAGGAATTCAGGCCGTATATCGCCGACCGTCTCACACTTTCTTTAATCAATCTCAGCCAAGTGCAGGTAAAGGGCTTTGAGATTAAGGAGACAGGGGCGGTATTGATGGATGATGATACAAGGAAGACTGTGCTGGTTGCCTATCAGAAAAGGAAGCAGGAGGAGATAGAGCACCCGTTTCTCAAGGAGAAGATGGCCATAGGACTTCTCCCTTATGTTCAAGCGCTGCTTATGGCGCGTTATCTCAGAGGCGATATCGACGACTATCCGCCTTTTATATGGAAGTGAAGGTGAACTATGTTTGTGCTTGTTAGTTATGATGTTGTTACAAATGATGATACAGGCCAGCGCCGACTGCGAAGGGTCGCACGCGCCTGCAAAGATTACGGTCAGAGAGTACAGTACTCAGTATTTGAATGTCTTGTTGACCCTGCTCAGTGGACGATGCTCAAAGACAGGCTGATTTCCGAGATTGATCCGGAGAAAGACAGCCTGAGATTTTATTATCTGGGGTCGAACTGGAAGCATAAGGTTGAGAATGTGGGCGCTAAAGAGCCGTTGGATCAGGAGGGTTTATGAAACACTTTGCAGAATACCCCGTGGCTTGCCACGGGGATGAATGCATGC
>CAZBSJ010000024.1:8704-13159 GCA_964494165.1 uncultured Nitrospiraceae bacterium | reverse complement strand
TGCCGGAGGCCGGACTCGAACCGGCACGCCCTTTGGGGACGAGGGATTTTAAGTCCCTTGCGTCTACCAATTCCGCCACTCCGGCTAGACTTGAATTTTAAAAGATTTCCCTCTGTTTGGTCAAACAATTTAAAAATTTGCCGCCCATGCTTCAAAACCTTGACTTACATTTAAACACTTGGATAAGATACATAATCCGAGGTAAATCCCGTTACAGACCTTTGCGTCCTGACGGATTGCCGGTAATGTCGGAATTAAACTATTGCCACTGATGTCAAAGAGTCTTACCAATCTTGCAGGTGGCTTTTCTGAGGGGTATGAATGAAAGTTGCAATCGGCAGCGACCATGCAGGCCTGGAGCTTAAAGAAGAAATAATACGTCTTTTAAGCGATATGAAGTTCGAGTGCATCGACTATGGGACAAACGGCGTTCAGAGCGTTGATTATCCTGATTTTGGTGACAGGGTTTCAAGGGAGGTTTCGGCCGGTAATGTCAACAGAGGAATACTTATATGCGGGACCGGTATAGGAATGTCAATTGTGGCCAATAAGTTCCCTAACATAAGGGCGTCTCTCTGCAATGAGCTTTTTTCTGCCAGGATGAGCAGGCGTCATAATGATGCAAATATCCTTGTAATTGGCGGAAGGATTGTTGGGAAAGATCTGGCAAAGGCAATAGTGAAAGTTTGGTTCAATACAGAGTTCGAAGGCGGCAGGCATCAAAACCGTTTGCATAAGATTAAGCTGATAGAGGAAAGATTTCTGAAAAATGAATCCCCAAACACTTAAAGCCGTTGACCCTGAAGTTTATAATGCGGTTCAAAAGGAAATCGAAAGAGAAAAGGGAAAGATTCTCCTGATAGCTTCAGAGAACTATGCCAGTCCCGCAGTTCTCGAGGCGCAGGGTTCAATATTCACAAACAAGTATGCCGAGGGCTATCCTGACAGGCGTTATTATGGCGGATGTGAATATGCTGATGTTGTAGAAACGCTTGCGATAGAACGCGCAAAAAAGCTCTTCGGCGCAGAACATGTCAACGTTCAGCCGCATTCAGGCTCTCAGGCAAATATGGCTGTTTATTTTGCATTTCTAAAGCCGGGAGATACCATTCTGGGAATGAATCTCAGCCATGGCGGCCATCTCTCGCATGGTTCATCAGTAAACTTTTCAGGAATACTTTATAAGAACGTGCCATACGGCGTTGACAGGACTAAAGGTTACATAGACTATGATGAGGTCCGTCGCCTTGCAATGGAGAATAAGCCGAAGATGATAATTGTAGGCGCAAGCGCATATTCCCGGACGCTTGACTTCAAAGCCTTCTCTGACATAGCAAAAGAGGCAGGAGCTTATCTTACCGCTGATATAGCTCACATCGCAGGACTCATAGCAGCAGGCGTGCATCCTTCACCTGTTCCTTACGCAGACTTTGTTACAACAACGACACATAAAACATTAAGGGGCCCGAGAGGCGGAATGATAATGTGCAAGGCTGAGTATGCAAAGGCGATTGATAAGATGATATTCCCGGGCATCCAGGGCGGCCCGCTGGTACATGTGATTGCTGCAAAGGCGGTTGCGTTCAAAGAGGCATTAAAGGATGAATTTAAGGAATATCAGAAAAAAGTTGTAAAGAATGCAAAGAGACTTGCAGAAGAACTGATTAATAGAGGCTTTAAGGTAATATCAGGAGGGACAGACAACCACTTAATGCTGATTGACCTTACCAATAAAGAGATAACAGGCAAAGAAGCCGAGGAAGCGCTTGATAAGGCAGGCATCACAGTAAATAAAAACTCTATCCCGTATGACGAACGTCCTCCCACAATCACAAGCGGTATAAGATTAGGCACATCGTCTGTCACGACCAGAGGCATGGGCGAAAATGAAATGGCAGCGATAGCATCAATAATTGATGAGGTGCTGAAGAACAAAGCAAGTGATGATAAACTTGCTTCTCTCAAACATAAAGCAGAAGATATCTGCAAGAGATTCCCAATTTATTAGAAAAACAGGGTTCAGATATCCGGTTAACTTTGGAACCCTATATATAAAACCATGAAATGCCCTTTTTGCGGAAAAATAGAAGATAAGGTAATCGATTCCCGTACAAGCAAAGAAGGAGATTCGATACGCAGACGCCGGGAATGCCTTCAGTGCGGTAAACGCTTTACGTCATATGAACGTGTGGAAGATGTTGTGCCTATGGTGATAAAGAAAGACGGAAGGCGGGAATTTTTCGACAGGCTAAAGTTGCTCGGAGGTCTTAAGAAAGCATGCGAAAAAAGGCCTGTGGGAGTAGAAGCCCTTGAAGGCATCGTGGATTCCATAGAGAAAAAACTTTTGGGTCTTGGAGTAAAAGAGATACAGAGCACATGGCTGGGCGAAGAGGTCATGGCGTCTCTTAAGGAACTTGATAAAGTCGCATATGTAAGGTTTGCTTCGGTTTACAGACAGTTTAAAGATATCTCAGAACTCATGAACGAAGTAAAGACACTTTTTGAAACATAAATAGCAGTTCTACAGGAGGCCTTTTATATGGATTGGGGATTAAAAAACAGGTTATCAAGGATCATAAAGTCTGACGGCAGGACTGTAATGCTGGCTGTTGACCATGGATATTTTCTCGGGCCTACCTCAGGTCTTGAAGATGCCGGCAAGACTATCAAGCCTTTGCTTCCTTATGCTGATGCCCTAATGCCGACAAGAGGCATCATTCGCACATCGGTTGATCCTTTTACAAGTGTCCCTATGGTATTAAGAGTCTCTGGAGGAAACAGCATTCTTGATGAGGACCTCTCCAATGAAGGAATAACCGTTGCAATGGAAGACGCTGTCAGGCTTAATGTTGCTGCAGTTGCTATATCCATTTATGTGGGCTCTCCAAACCAGAAGGAGACCCTCCTTAACCTTACAAAACTCATAGACGAAGGTCACCGCTATGGGATTCCTGTTCTTGCTGTAACAGCAGTAGGTAAAAGTATGGGGCGCGATGCTAGATACCTTGCCTTATCATGCCGTATTGCAGCTGAATTAGGGGCACATTTTGTGAAGACATATTATTGCGATGATTTTGAAAAAGTAGTAAAGACATGCCCGGTCCCTTTAGTTATGGCAGGCGGCAAAAAGCTTCCTGAGTTTGAGGCATTGGAACTCACCTATAGTGCAATCAGCAGAGGAGCCGCAGGTGTTGATATGGGAAGGAATATCTTCCAGTCAGATGCTCCGGTTGCGATGATTCAGGCGGTTAAGGCGATTGTGCATGACAATGCCACTCCAAAGAAGGCTTATGAGATATATAAAGCACTGAAGGCCAAATCAAAGAAATCCCCCAAAAAGATTAAGGGTGTTACTGCGAGCAGGGAAGAATTGAGCAGGCACTAATTTAAGTTTTTAATATTTATCTTTTAAAGTAATTTCATTTTGAGAGAATCCTATGCGCGTTGCAATGTATTACAAAAACAATGATGTGCGGATTGAAGAAATGTCCGTGCCTAAAATAGGCAAGGGTGAGGCGCTTGTTAAAGTTATGGCAAGCGGCATCTGCGGGAGCGACGTAATGGAATGGTATCGTATTAAAAAAGCCCCGCGTGTTCTTGGGCATGAGATTGCAGGCGAAATTATTGAAACAGCCGAGGATGTAAAAAAATATAAAAAAGGCGACAGGGTTTTTGTTTCCCACCACGTTCCATGCAATACCTGTCATTATTGCTTAAATGGCTATCACACCGCATGTGAGACTCTGCATAGGACAAATTATGACCCGGGAGGTTTTGCTGAGTATCTCCGTGTTCCTGAGATAAATGTTGACAGAGGCATTTATCTGCTGCCAGATGATATGTCTTACGAGGAGGGGACGTTTATCGAGCCTTTGGCCTGTGTAATTCGCGGGCAGAGGGTTGCAAACATGAGACCGGGCCAGAGCATATTGGTCATAGGAAGCGGTATTTCAGGACTTCTCCATATCAATTTAGCGCATGCTTTAGGAGCAGGGAAGATAATTGCAACTGATGTCAATGAATATCGACAGAAGGCAGCTCTGAAATTCGGTGCTGATTTTGCTATCAATGCAAAGGAAAACGTCCCTGATCGCGTAAAAGAGTTAAATGATGGGCGGCTGGCGGACTGTGTGATTGTATGCGCAGGCGCAATACAGGCAATGGATCAGGCATTGCAGTCTGTTGATAAAGGTGGCACAATCCTTTTCTTTGCAGTTCCTGAGCCGGGAATAAATATCTCTGTCCCTATAAATGATTTCTGGCGGAATGAGATAAAAATGGTTACTTCTTACGGCGCTGCGCCTTCTGACCTTTCAGGCGCGATTGAACTTATCCATGCCAAAAGGGTTAATGTGAAGAATATGGTAACTCATAAGCTGAGCATGGCAGAGGCCGGGCTTGGATTCAAACTTGTTGCAGATGCAAAGGAGTCGATAAAGGTCATTATCGAGCCTT
>CAZBSJ010000024.1:0-8604 GCA_964494165.1 uncultured Nitrospiraceae bacterium | reverse complement strand
TCTGTCCCTTTATCAATGCTGTAAATAGGATATATCTTGTAATTCTTTATCCAGGGCTGGTGCAGAGTATAATCCGTCTTATGCCAGAAAAAGACCCATGGCGCATCGTTTACTATTATGCCCTCGGCCTTTTCATAAAAACTATCTCTTTCTTCGATTGTGCCTGCATGCTGTCCTGCCTCGATCAGTAGATCAACCTCCGGGTTTTTGTATCTCGTTCTGTTTCCCGCAGGCCCGAGATTTGATGAATGAAAAAGCGGGAAGAGAAAATTCTCAGGGTCAGGATAATCAGCCCACCAGCTTATCCAGAACATATCAGGCTCTCCCTTATTTATTGCTTCTTTATAAGCGCTCCATTCAAGCTGTTTTATCTTTGCTTTTATCCCTGCAACTTTCAGATATGATTGAATCACCTCGGCTAAGTCCACAACCTCAGGATCAGCAGTTATATAAAAATTAATCTCAAGCCCATCGCGATAACCTGCCGACTTAATTAAATCCTGTGCTTTCAGGGGACTGTATTCATATGGCTCAGGAGTTTTCCATTTACGCAAGACATCAGGCACGGGACCTGAAGCTAACCTGCCTCTGCCTTCATAAATGGTTTTTAAAATCTTTTCTTTGTCGATAGCATAACTTATGGCTTTTCTTAATATCGGGTTATCAAAAGGTTTTTTTGAGCAGTTTAGCCCGAGGTAATATGTATTTATTCCCTGAATTGATGAGATTTGATTAGACCATTTCTTATCCTTTTTAAATCGCGAGAATGCAGATGCAGGGATTGTAATAACATCGAGATTCCCTAGCTCAAATTCCGTTATTGTTGTAAGGTCTTCAGGGATGATTTTGTATATAATGCCGTTTACTTTAGGAGACCCTTCAAAATAATCTTTTCTCGCTGCAAGCTGAAGCTCTCTGTTTGGAAGCCAGTTTTTAAGCACAAAAGGACCTGTGCCTGCAGGATTGGATGAAAAGTCTTCTCCCCACCTCGCCACTTCCTCTTTTGGCACGACATAAGCTGCGGTCATTGTAAGAAGACTAAGAAAGGGTGTGAATGGTTCTTCTAATGTTATTTCCAGTGTGTAATCATCAACTGTCTTTATCCCTGATACCTCTTTTTCCTTGCCATTCATATATTCCCTTGCGCCTTTTATCTTGTCCAGGACCCATATGTTCGGAGACCTGTTTTTAGGATTAAGTATACGTTCAAAGGAATATTTAAAATCTCCGGCAATAACTTCTCTGCTATTGGAAAATTTTACGCCTTGCCTTAATTCGAATCTGTATACTAGTCTGTTTTTAGATATCTCCCATTTTGACGCTATGTCAGGGATTATCTCCAGGTCCATATTCAAACGCACAAGGCCATTAAATATTTTCGCAGATATAGACCCTCCGGTTACATCCACAATCAGGGCAGGGTCGAGTGTTGTTGGGTTTGCATTAAGGCGGTAATAGACATATCCGGAAAGCCTGTCATGCGGGGAGCAGGACAAGACAAGAATTAAGAGATATACGGGCAATAATATTTTTTTCATTATGCCCTACTTTTGATTGTCATTTTTAGATGCTTGCTCCTCTTTTTCTTCTGGAATTTTATATTCCTCAAGAACCCATTTCCCGAGGTCAACAAGCTTGCATCGCTCAGAGCAGAATGGTCTCCAGGGGTTTTCTTCCCAGGTTGTTGTATTTTTGCATATAGGGCATCTGAGTTTCATGACATATTTTATCTTATTCGGTTAACAAGTGCATAACCATAATCCGTAGCCATGCATTTATGAAGGCAAGGCAGATACGACTTTAAAAGTCTTCAGGAATGCGATAAGAATCATATAACCTTTCAATAAATCTGTCGCAGCCCTCTAAAAAATCCTTGAAGCTATAACTTCCAATTATCCCCTTTTTTCTGCTAAAATTACTCTTTCAAATGAAAAAGGGATGATTTGGAGGTTACGATGGACTATTTTTTAACTGAAGAACAAATAATGATAAGAGATCTTGCCAGGCAGATCGCTGATGAGAAGATAGCGCCTGTAAGGAGAGAACTGGATGAAAAAGAGGAGTTCCCGTGGGAAATAATGAAGACACTTGCTCAGTCAGACCTCTTCGGTCTTTTTATACCTGAGGAATACGGAGGGCTTGGAAAAGGAAGCCTTGAACTCTGCGTTGCTGTGGAAGAACTTTCCCGTGCATGTCTTGGCGTATCAACAACCTACGCCGCAAATGCGCTGGGCACTTATCCGATTCTTCTTTTCGGCTCTGATGCCCAGAAAAAGAAATTTCTTCCTGATGTCGCAGCAGGCAAAAGGCTGGTCGCTTTCGGGCTTACAGAGGCAAATGCAGGAAGCGATGCAGCAGGCATTCAGACCACTGCAAAACTGGATGGCAATGAATATATCCTGAATGGCACAAAGCAATGGATAACAAATGGCGGCGAGGCCGAGATTTATACAATAATAGCCATAACTGATAAGACAAAAGGGCCAAGGGGTGCTTCAGCCTTTATAGTAGAGAAAGGAACTCCGGGTTTTTCATTCGGTAAGAAAGAAGAAAAGATGGGGATAAGGGCTTCGTCAACAAGAGAACTGATATTCGAAAACTGCAGGATTCCCAAAGATAATCTTATTGCTAAGGAAGGAATGGGATTTATAGTTGCCATGAAGACCCTCGATCATTCCAGGACAGGCGTCGGCTCTCAGGGCGTTGGGGTAGCCCAGGGCGCATTCGACGAGGCATTAAAATTTGCAAAACAGAGGGTTCAGTTCGGGCATCCTATCATCACATTCCAGGCTGTTCAGCACATGCTTGCTGATATGGCTACTGAGATAGAGGCTGCGAGGGCGTTGATCTATTCTATTTCGAGGTTTATCGACAGCGGTGCAAAAGACATTACAAAAGAATCTGCAATGGCCAAAGTCTATGCAACTGACGTGGCCATGAGAGTTACCACTAACGCAGTCCAGGTAATGGGAGGTTCCGGATACATGAGAGAATATCCTGTTGAGAAGATGATGAGGGATGCAAAAATCCTTCAAATATATGAGGGCACCAATCAGATACAGCGTAATGTCATAGGACAGGCTCTGATAAAGAAACAAAAATAAAGTCTTTTTGTTGAGATTAAATTTTTGCAGCGTTCAGAGCAGTCTCGAAGCAATTAAATACCAAGAGCTGCTCTGATCTCCTTCTCATTGAAGCCTACTATTACTTTATCATTGATAATAATCGTAGGAAAACTGCATTCTTTATTAAGTTTTCTGGCCTCTTCAAGCACTTTTTCCCGTTCCTCGCCTGTAAGAAGGTCAACATCTTTGAATTCGTATTTTACTTTGCACTTGTCAAAGAATTTTTTTGTATTTTTACAGTGAACGCATGTGCTCAGTGTATACATTTTTACATATGGGGTCATAATCCCTCCTTTTTTTATAGTGTATTAAAGCAATATTGCAGACCTAAAACTTAAACCCTGATCTCAAAATTTTATTATTTTTATCAAAAACTACTTTTGCCGTAAAATGCTCTCCCGGAATGAATGAATAGGAAAGTTCGCGCCATAGAACTATTGACCTGTCCTTGTCTTTTTTTACCTCTGCATAAGGATAACGCGCAAAATAGAGGAAATTCTGGACTGTCTTTGTCTCTTTTGACTTTTCTATCAAAGGATCGCTTTCTGTGTAGATGTAAGCTTCCTGCTGATACACCCTTTGCGTGAATAAGTCTACGAAGCCTACCTTTATTTCATTGCCTGTTCTTACAATATACCACCATCGCAGGAAATCATTAGGCAGAGGGCATACTCTGTAGGTGTTGGCTTCAACCTTTGATTTCAGAAAATCTATAGAGGCATTTTTGAGATAATACCTTCCACCTGTATACCCGAGCAAAAGCATAATCGTCAGTGATGAGATCAGAACAGCCCTTTTTTTATTGATTGTACAGAGTATTACACATAATAGAAGTCCTAACGAGATATAAGGGTCTATGATAAAGGTCAGATCAAATGAAAACGGTTCCCAGTCTAAAGGAGAAAGGACTCTTGTGCCATACTGGTTTGCAAGGTCCATCAACAAATGCGTGCTGTAACCGAGAAGTGAAATGAAATAGTAGTAAAGAAACCCCTTTTTTAAGCCGAATATAAAGGCCATTATCAGCGGGAAAAGAAATAAGGCAAATATTCCGTGAGTAATACCCCGATGGTACCTTAAGAAGGTCTCAACGCCCCAGAAACGTGTTATGTAGTCAAGGTCAGGTGCAACTGCTGAGATAAGCAGCACCCAAACAGCGGCCTTTCTGTTGAACCCGAGCTGAGAGATGGCTATTCCGGCAAGTCCGTGGGTTATCGGATCCATTTATCAATAATCTTTTGTTTGTATTCCGGAAATGCGTCGAGGTTAATGGGCTTGCCTCTAAGAGTGTTAAGTTTTAAGAGCTTATAATTTAATTCCCTGATCTTTTTCAGCCTTTCTTTATCATCATCCAATGCATTTATGATTGCCTTTAGATTGATTATATCGTTTCTTAGCTCTAGCTCCTGGGGGATATAACCGGAATTTTTCAGAAATCTGTAGGCTAGCCTGAGATCTTCAGGGATCCATGTCTCATCCTCGAAGATTAGAGGCCTTCCTTTGTTTTGGAGATCTTCAAAAATGCCATTTTCTGTAGCTTCTTTAATGCGGTTTTCTGCAATCTTTGCAAAAATGTCCATTACAATGTTTCCAGCCCCCATTCTTCAAGGGATTTTTTAATTTGGCTTATATCTTTCTTTTCATCAATCGCTTTCTTTATCTTTTTCCAGCCGTCAATATTCCCGTAGAGTATGCATCCTGCAATAGTGTTTTCTCTAAGAATCAGCTTTTTGTAAATGCAGTTTTCTCTGTCTTTTTGAATTATGGATTCAAGATTTCCTTCTGCATCTATATCTCCTGCGGCAATAAGGTCTATGCCGGCAACCTTAAGAACATTGGATGGGGTGGTGCCGGTATAAGTTGCATTTCCTCCAGCCATATCTATTCCTGCAACTTTACCCTGCTCTTCAGCAGCAGGCCAGATACCATAGATAATTCCCTTATGTTCGATTAAATCTCCTGCAGCATAAATATCTTTGAATTCTGTTTCCATCTTGTCATTTACAGGCAGTCCCTTATTGATTTTAAGCCCTATCTTTGCTGCAAGCGCTGTGTTTGGCTTTATGCCTGCAGATATGATTACCATATCGCAGTCAAGCATGGTTCCGTCTTCGAGGACGATTCCTTTAACGTTACTATCGCCAAGAATCTCCCTTGTCTTTGCATTAAGGAAAAAGATAAATCCCATTTTTTCCATCTGTGCCTTAAGGATTTCAGCGCCATCCCTGTCCATTTGTCTTGGCAGTAGTCTGGGGAAAAACTCTACTACGGTTATCTGAAGTCCTGTCTTCCTCAGGCTGTTGCCGGCCTCAAGGCCCAGGACCCCTCCGCCTATAAGCAGAGGTTTTTTGGCTTTTTTTGCATAATCTTTTATGTCAATGGCATCTTTAAGTGTCCTCAAAGTAAATACCCCTTGCTTATCAGAGCCCGGGATAGGTGGAATAAATGAGAGTCCGCCTGTTGCAATAAGAAGTTTGTCGTATTTCAGTCTGTGGTCAGATTTTATTATGACTTCTTTTTTTTCTTTGTCTATGTCAATGACAGGGGTGCTTAAAAGAAGTCTGATATTGTTTTTCTCATACCAGGCGTCCTTATGCAGAAGAAGCCCTCTCTTGTCGGTTTCTCCGCACAGGAAATCTATCAGCCTTATGCGGCTGTAAAACGGATAGTTTTCGTCTGAGAGCAGCGTTATCTCACCTTCGCTGTCGATCTTCCTGATGTTGGCTGCTGCTGTTGTTCCGGCAACACCATTGCCGATTATGACGTATTTCATATTTTGCTGAAAGCCTTGTCTTAGGTTTGGCTGTTATCAGTATTTTTAAAATATCATAACAAAACCGGATTTTTTATGCAGGGTTCTCTGTCTGTCTTGCCTTGGTTATGGTTAAGGGAACGCTTTTGCGGACCTCATTGTTTATAAGTATCTTGAACTCATATGTGCCAAATTTTTCAAAATGGAGATTATTCAGCTGGATTGCATGGTTTATTTTTATCTGTTCACCAGGCGGAGGGGCGCTGAACTTCAGGCTGCCGCCTATTGCCAACAGTTTATTCCCGTCTTCATCCATCAGTTCTATTTCCATCCTGTGATCCTTGTCTGCATCTCCCCTGTCAGCCTCGAGGATCATTACAAGCTGCATCTGCGGATGAGCGGCAGGGACGCTTTGCGTGCTTATTCGTTCGAATACGCCAAGTATATTGAGTTTGCCTTCCTGTGAGATATTCGCGCCGTCAGCAAGCAGGGCAAGTGCTATCTGTATCATTATTCCTCCGATAACATAGATTATAGAAAAATTATCATTTTTTTGCTTCGAGCATTATTGTAACAGGGCCATCATTATTCAGGTGAACCTGCATATAGGCGCCGAAATCACCGGCAGCAACTTTTATCCCAGTATGTTTTAATTCATCTATGAATTTCAGATACATCTCTTTTGCCTTTGACGGCTCTTCTGCATTGTCAAAAGAGGGGCGGGTTCCTTTTTTGCAGTCTGCAGCCAGAGTAAATTGCGAGACTACCAGCGCCTCTCCTTTAATATCCTGAACCGAGAGATTCATCTTGCCTTCAGAATCTTCAAATATCCTTAAAGAAGATGTTTTCTTTGCCAGATAGCTAAGCTCTCTGTCTGTGTCGCCTTTTTCCACGCCGAGAAAAACAAGAATGCCTTTTTCAATAGAACTGATTACCTTTCCATTAACCTCAACACTAGCATGAGAAACCCTCTGTATTAAAGCCTTCATGAGAATTCGATTATCTCTTTTTCGATGTCTGGATAAACATTATCTATTTTTGTCTGAATCTCTATTGTCTTTTTCAGCGCAGTAACGACCTTGCAGTAATGTGTTGTCTCCTCCAAAGACAACGGCCTGCCTTTTCTGTCTTTAAGCCATTTATCACAGACCTGATAACCTCCGATCTGATATTCCCAGACCTCCTGAGGGATTCCTTCAAAATACTGGTCTTTGTTTATGTAAAGCCTTTCTTTTTCGTATTTCAGTTTTTCAACTTTATCATTTCCTTTGCCCTGAAACCTGGCAACAGGTTTATCAAGCTCTGATGATTTTAAAAGATGCAGGTTAACAAGTTTCTCGCCGTATTCGCCAATCTTTTTGAACAGCTTATAGTCTTTTGTAAAAGGCACTCTCGGAAAGTCTATTTTCAGGAACTCGGCATATTTTGTCCTGTAGATATTTGAATAGAGCACTCCATAGATGTAATAAAAAATGTCTTCAGGCGTTGGAGATTTCTTATATTCTTTTGTTAATCTTTCGACAAATTCCGGAGACAGATTCGGCTTTTTTACGCCGTATTCTGCCTGCGGCTCAAAGAGCATTAGAACGCTGCTTATAGATTTCTTTTTGGATTTGTCTTTTTGTTGATAGAGATAAAGCGGGAAGAGGTAAGAGCGTTCTCTTGTTTCTAATGAAACAGTACAATCGTTAATTATCATATTTGTGCAGAGCACGTGTTTAAACTCAGCATTTACCTGACGATTTGTAATTAGTCCGACATTTTCTTTGATCATGTGCATCATAACTTCTTTGCGCGACCGCTCTATCAAAGCATCATGATAAAAAATCCACTGTTCGTCGAATGGACGATAAAGAATTTTTGTTATTGCCTGTTCCCAGTCTTCATCTTTCATTATCTTTTCTCGCGCATCTCTTAATTTCCAGTTTGATTTGTCATGCAGATTGTAAGTTTGTCGGATAATATCATCTGGCATTCTCTTATCTCTGAACTGCATTATTCTTCTTTTGAGGGCAGACTTGTCACGGCCGATAACAAAATCATCCCTTGATGTGACTATGCCAACACTATTTACAGGGAAGATATCGGTTATTTTAGGGTAGGTTTGATATTGAGCTAAAAGCTCCTCATCTCTCGGGATAAAAAGATAGAACTCTGATTTTGGCTTAATTGTTTTCCATTTTGTTGTCTTAATATCGTGTTTATTGAGCCAATGATATTTATCTTCTCTGACACCCCAAAGTTCAGAATGTGAAATCTTTTTCTTTATGCCTTTTCTCTTGATAAGCAAGGCAATGGCAACGCCTTGCTGGATATCAAAGACATTTTCATCTTTAGAGCCGTCAGGACATTTTTCTTTTTTGAGGCTATTCCCATGAAGATCAAGCAGATAAATCTCATCAAAGCTCTCCATTAAGGACTGTCTCATGCCTCTGAAGGTTGGGTTATCGAGGTAGCTATGATTTGTTATAAAGCCTAAAACGCCTTCGCCTGCCTGATCAATCTTCCATTGTGCAAAGCGTATAAACTTTACATAATCATCCTGAAGCCATTTGGGATTTTTCTCCTTAAGAGGGTTGCCGTCAACCTGAAAATAAGCCTTAATCTCTTTAGATATCCAATCGCCGATATTTGAAGAATGTCCAGAGTAGGGTGGATTGCCGAGAATGACAAGAATAGGCTGTTCTTTTTTGACTTTCCCCGCCAGATGGGATTCTTCTGAAAGCG
>CAZBSJ010000023.1:0-13494 GCA_964494165.1 uncultured Nitrospiraceae bacterium | reverse complement strand
GAGTAGTCTTTTTAATTATATTAAGAGGAACGCAGATCTTCCCGATATCATGTGTGGGACATGAAGCAGCTTCTTTGATCCTTTCATGATAGTCTGAGATAAGATACATTGAAAGCATCGTAGAAAGGGCGAATACTATTAAAATATGACGATAAGTAGGGTGCTCATGCTCTTTGAAATAGTCCAGTGTCTGAAGAATGGGGATGATAAGATTTACATTTTCCATTAAGTTCATGATTCTTGATACCTGTTTTGGATCAGAGAATATGACGTCATAAGGCGGATGACTGAGAAAATAAATCATATCATCTTTGACTGACCCATAAAGCATGAGTGAATGCTGCTGATGTCCATGGCTTTTGTTTGAGGAAATTAAGGAGTCAAGCATATCTTTGGTGAGCGCGCTTCCGGCAGGAAGTAGAATCTGGTTGTCTAATGTTCGCACCGGATACTTTAGTATTACTTCTGACACTAGCCTCCCGTGCTGCCTTATATTTTCTTTAATCAAAGATTATCATACGCATGGATAAATTTCAATAATTCTCTTAGGTTAAGCGCATGTTCTTAGCTCCATTATAGTTTCATAAAATTTTTCTATAGCCCAAAACCTTGACTTTAGATTTCGATTTTCATTAACATAGCAACGATTTTTCCCCTTAGGAGGCTTTTATGGCTGCTGGCATGCATGAAGTACTTTTGATGGACGCAATTGTTGACCCAAACAAGATACCTCACAATGTAACGTATGCAATCCTTGCCTCATGCATTCTTATAGCTGTTGCGCTTGTTGTCAGAAAGTCATTGCGCATGGTGCCAACAGGCATTCAGAACTTTATGGAGACTGTTGTTGAGGCATTTCTAAAACTCTCAGAGGAAAATATAGGACACCACTGGGGGAAACCGCTTTTCCCACTTATCGGAACATTGTTCATGTTTATATTGGTATGCAATTTTATGGGACTTGTCCCGGGTTTTGCATCTCCCACAAGCGATATTAATACAAATGCGGCAATGGCTATTCCGGTATTTCTTGCAACGCATTATTTCGGGATCAGAGTTCACGGACTTAAATATATAAAGCATTTTCTTGGACCTATATGGGTGCTCTCGCCGCTTATGTTCGTAATCGAGTTTATCGGACACCTGGTAAGACCTCTCACGCTGTCAGTCAGGCTTTTCGGAAACATGATGGCAAAGCATATCATACTTGTAGTTCTTGCAGGATTAGCGCCATGGATCGTCCCGACAGTTATTCTTGCACTCGGAACTTTGGTCGGGCTTATACAGGCATTTGTCTTTGTCCTTCTTACTTCTTTATACCTTGCCGGAGCTGTTGAAGAAGGACATTAAATACGAGTCTTAAAGAAAGGAGGATGTACGGATGAAAAAGTTATTTTCAGTTGTATTAATAACATTTGCCGTTATCTGCATGCTTGCTCCATTTGCGCTGGCAGCTGAGGCTCAAAAGGCAGCCCCTGCAGCCGCAGAAGCAGCAGCTCCAGCAGGAGATTCATCGTTAAAGGGAATGGCGGTTCTTGCATCTGCGTTGGCAATGGGTATTGCAGCCTTTGGAGCAGCCATTGGTCAGGGTATCGGCTTGAGCAAGGCCTGCGAAGGTGCGGCAAGGAATCCCGGAGCAGCAGGAAAGATACAGGTTATGCTCATTATCGGTCTTGCTATGATTGAGTCTCTCGCAATCTATGCACTTCTAGTAGCGCTCGGTATCCTGATTAACCAGAAGCTGTTCTTCTAAAATCAGGACAAGAGAAATCAAAGGGCTCGCTTTCGCGAGCCCTTTTTGTTTTGAGAACTCATAAGACATAAGGCAGAAATAGTATTCTCGCTCATTCCCTGCCTGCCGGCAGGCAGGTCGGTCTGAGACCTCCGAGGCTTTTGCCTCTTGAATTTATATTTCATACGAGAATATCGGCAAAAAAACCCGCTTAAAGTCTATTTCTGCCTTGCATATGAAAAATAAGTTTTTCCGCAACATTTGTATTTTCTGATAGAGATTTTCTTTATGCACGCAGGCATGTATGTCTGCCATAAATGACATTTTCTCAGATCTTTCGCTGTTGTTGTAAAAAAGCTATTTTGATTTGGTTCTATAGAAAGATGACTTATATCTGTCCGGCTTGAATGGCTTTAATCTAACTACCTTGCAGTCAGGAAGCCTGTTTTTGATTGCATCCTCTGAAACGCGCTGGTCATATCCAAGAGCAATAATGTCAGGCTTTAGCTCCTGCAGAATAAGAAATATATCTTTATTTGCATAACCCAGGACCACTTTGTCAGGTATGCCGGTATTTTCAACGTTTTCCCTGCGTGTTGTCTCATCATGTTCGGGTAAAATGTCTTTAATCTTTTTTACGTTCTCGTCCCTTGCTACGATGACGATTAGTTCATCTCCCAATGCCTTTGCCTGTCTGAGAAAATCAGCATGCCCCAAATGCAGGTGGTCAAATGTGCCTGCACAAACGACACGGTTTTTTTTCTTAAGATTAGTTTTCATCAGTTGAAGTCTATTATAATCCTAAAGCCTGCATATAACACAATTTGAGATTTATTAAATACATGGTATAATGCCTGTCATTCAAAAAGAAAGCGCTTACAGGAGATCTCCTTGGATATTGTTCTTGCAACAAGAAATAAGAAAAAAGTCGAAGAAATTCAAAGGATTGTAAAGGACATGGATATTAAGGTCTACAGCCTCGATGACTTTCCAGGCTGTCCTGAAGTCATCGAAGACGGCAGGACTTTTGAGGAAAATGCCATTAAAAAAGCCAGAGAAGTCGCAAAATTTACAAAAATGCCGGCACTTTCTGATGATTCAGGACTTGAAGTCTTTGCCTTAGACAGCAAGCCGGGTGTTTTTTCAGCGCGGTATGCAGGAAAAGATGCTGTTGACACGAAGAATGTCAAAAAGCTTTTGTCAGAAATGGAAAAACTGGCTAATGGCGACCGTGGGGCAAGGTTTGTATGTGTAATTGCCCTGGCATTTCCTGAAGGGAATGTTGAGACCTTTATTGGTTATGTTGAAGGATTTATAGGCAGAGAGCCAAAAGGCAGCAACGGTTTTGGGTATGACCCTGTATTTTATCCAAAGGGGCATGACAGTACCTTTGCTGAAATTGGGCCTGAAGAAAAAGATGCCCTGAGCCACAGGGGTGCTGCGCTTGCACAGCTCCATAGGTTTCTTGGGGATTATGATAAATATAAGAAAAATTAATATAACAATTTTAATTTTTTTCTTGAAAAAACCCCATTTATTGGAATACTATGATACGCTTGCACAGACTGTTTAAGCTTAAATAAATAGTCCTGCTGTACAATTACAAGCTATTAATTTTTGCGGTAGAGTTTTTCTTTTTAATTTTTGCCCAAAGCTTACGGCGTTATTTTTGCTGAAATAAGGTTTAGAGAAGGGGGTAATTTATGAGATTGGTATTACTCGGTGCACCTGGTGCCGGGAAAGGAACTCAGGCAAAGAAGCTTATCGACAAATTCAAAATTCCTCAGATTTCAACCGGCGATATCCTCAGGCAGAATGTTGCTGATGGTACGCCTTTAGGAAAAGAGGCAAAGTCTTTCATGGACAAGGGCGAACTCGTGCCTGACAGAGTTGTTCTCGGCCTGGTGGAAGACAGACTTAAGAAAGATGACTGTAAAAAAGGCTACATACTCGACGGCTTTCCGAGAAACGTTGCACAGGCAGAGGCATTGGACAAGATTTTGAAATCATTGGACATGCCTTTGACAGCAGCGCTTAGCGTTGATGTGCCTAAGGGTGATTTAATGAAAAGGCTTACCGGCAGAAGGACATGCAAGAGCTGTCAGCAGATGTATAATGTATATTTCTCAGCGCCCAAAAAAGAAGGCGTCTGTGATAAATGCGGAGGCGCTCTCTTTCAGAGAGACGATGATAAGGAAGAGACGATCAAGAAAAGGCTGGACGTTTATGACGCCCAGACAGCACCTCTGATCGATTATTACAAAAAGAACGGCATTCTGAAGTCAGTTACAGGCGTTGGAAGCATAGATGAGATATTCACTAAGGTTTGCAGCGCTTTAGGTAGTAAATAAAAATTAAATTTAAATTGTTTAAGGAGGAAGAGAAATGGCATTAATTAAACCACATGGTTCAGACACACTGAACCCGCTATTTGTATATGACACCGCTGAAAATGAAGCCTTGCAGAAAGAAGCCAAAAAACTGGGTTCTATTGTCGTGAGTTCATCTACCGCAGCTAATGCAGTTATGCTTGGCGGCGGCTACTTCAATCCACTAACAGGGTACATGAATAAAGCGGATGCCCTGTCTGTTGCTAACAATATGAAGACGACATCCGGTTTATTCTGGCCTGTCCCGATTTTAAATCTTGTTCCATCTGCGGGCTCGGTTAAGGCAGGCGATCGTATTGCGCTGAAGGACCCGAATGTCGAAGGCAATCCAGTGCTGGCAATCATGGATGTTAAAGCTGTTGAAGAATTCAACGATGCAGAGATAGAACTAATATCCGAAAAAGTGTACCGTCCGAATCATAAAGAAGCGCACCCAGGCGTCGATGCTTTCAAGGCACAGGGTAAGGTTTGTCTGTCAGGTCCAATCAAAGTATTAAACTTCTCTTACTTCCAGGATGAATTCCCTGACACTTTCCGCACTGCAGTCGAAATTCGTAACGAAATAACTGAGCGCGGCTGGAAGAAAGTTGTCGCTTTTCAGACTCGTAACCCTATGCATCTGGCTCACGAAGAACTTTGCCACATGGCAATGAAACGCCTGAACTGCGACGGCCTGGTTATTCATATGCTGCTTGGCAAATTGAAAAAAGGCGACATCCCGGCGCCGGTTCGTGATGCAGCGATCCGTAAAATGGTTGAGCTGTACTTCCCCAAAAATAGCGCAATGATTACAGGTTATGGGTTCGATATGCTGTATGCAGGCCCAAAAGAAGGTGTATTGCACGCTATATTCCGTCAGAACATGGGCGCGACGCATTTCATTGTTGGCCGTGACCATGCCGGCGTAGGCGATCATTACGGAGCATTTGATGCTCAGAAGATCTTTGATGAAGAAGTACCTGCAGGCGCACTTAAGATTGAGATATTCAAGGCTGACCACACCGCATATTCAAAGAAATTGAACAAGGTTGTGATGATGTGCGAAGCTCCGGACCATTCAAAAGAAGACTTTGTTCTGCTTTCAGGCACAAAAGTTCGTGAAATGTTAGGCAAGGGAATTGCCCCACCTAAAGAATTTTCACGCCCTGAGGTGGCTGAAATCCTGATTAAGTACTATCAGAGCCTTGAAAAGTAAATTATTGCAATTAAAGTTAGCTAATACGGATAAAACATAAAAATTCAGTGGACAGCTTTTAGTTGTCAGTTATCAGAAGCAGCTAACAGCTAATCACTAATAACTAACAACTGAAATGAGAGGGGGTGAAGACTCCGTCGGCTCTCTAAGGGCTTTAAAGACAAGGCCCTAATATATAAAAATTTAATAAGGAGGTTAAAGCAAAATGCCTAGTTTTGTGATTACAGAGAAGTGCGATGGTTGTAAGGCTCAGGACAAGACAGCATGTCAGTACATCTGTCCTAATGACCTCATGACGCTGAACAGGGATCTGATGAAAGCATTCAATCAGGAACCAGAGCAGTGCTGGGAGTGCTACAGTTGTGTAAAGATATGCCCTCAGCAGGCTATTGAGGTAAGGGGTTATGCTGACTTTGTTCCGCTCGGAGGGAGCGTTATCCCGATGAGGGGTTCAGACTCAATCATGTGGACGATTAAGTTCAGGAATGGGAAGCTCAAGAGGTTCAAATTCCCGATCAGAACTACTCCGGAAGGTTCTATTGACCCATTCAAGGGAAAACCAGAGGCAAATATCGCAAACATTAAGAAGCCGGGCTTCTTTACACATCAAGGTGCAGGCAAAGCAATGCCTCTGCCTAAGAAATAAGGAGGTGGAATAATGGAAAAAGAAAGTTGTACGTTTTCATATTGTAAGAAACCTGAAATTGTTACTCATGAGACAGATATCCTAATTGTTGGCGGCGGAATGTCAGCCTGCGGAGCAGCATTTGAAGGCGCAAGGTGGGGAAATCCTCAGAAGATCAAGATCACTATGGTTGATAAAGCAGCAACTGACAGAAGCGGCGCAGTTGCAATGGGTCTTTCAGCTATCAATACCTATATGGGTGAAAATGACCCGATGGATTATGTTAAATATGTCAGAGGCGACCTCATGGGCATAACAAGGGAGGACCTTGTTTATGACCTCGGCAGACATGTTGATGACTCCGTTCATCTCTTTGAAGAGTGGGGACTTCCTGTCTGGAAAAAAGCCCCTGACGGACACACAATGGACGGCGCGCAGGAAGCACCAAAGCTTACAGAGGGCGGAAAGCCTGTTCGTTCCGGTAAATGGCAGATCATGATCAACGGTGAGTCCTACAAGGTCATCGTAGGCGAGGCAGCAAAGGTTGCCTTAAAGACAAACAGGGACGCAACCGGCGTAGCAGAGAACCATTTTGAAAGGGTATTTATTGTTAAGTATCTTCTCGATGAGAAGGTGCCCAACAGAGTCGCAGGCGCAGTCGGATTCAGCGTCAGAGAGAACAAAGTATACATATTCAAGGCCAAGGTAATACTTTCAGGCTGCGGCGGCGCAGTTAACGTGTTCAGGCCAAGGTCAACACAGGAAGGTCAGGGCAGGGCATGGTATCCTGTATGGAACTCAGGTTCAGGATATGCTCTGGGTATCCAGGTTGGCGCAGAGCTTACCATGATGGAAAACAGATTCGTCCCTGCAAGGTTTAAGGACGGATACGGTCCTGTCGGCGCATGGTTCTTGTTCTTTAAGGCAAAAGCAACAAATGCTTACAAGGAAGATTACTGCACAGGCAAGAATTTTGAAGAGACAAAGAAGCTGTACAGCCCTTATGCTGAGAAGATGGGAACAGCAATCAGAAACCACATGATGATGATGGACATGAAGGCAGGCAAAGGCCCGATCCTCATGAACACCCATGACGCCATGGCAGAGCTTGCAAAGACCATGGATGCAAAGCAGATAAAACACCTCGAAGCAGAGGCATGGGAAGACTTCCTTGACATGTGCATCGGACAGGCAGGTGTATGGGCAGGCTTGAACATTGAGCCTGACAAGGCACCGTCAGAGATTATGCCTACAGAGCCTTATCTCCTCGGTTCGCACGCTGGCTGTGCAGGTTTCTGGTGCAGCGGTCCAACAGATGTTATCGAGGCAACAGGCGCGCCAAAGGAATGGGACTGGGGCTACAACAGAATGTCAACAGTCAATGGTCTATTCATGATGGGCGACATCTGCGGTGCATCAGGACACAAATTCTCCTCAGGCTCACACGCAGAGGGCAGAATTGCAGCAAAGAGCGGCATAGCCTTTATTCTCGACAATAAAGACTACAAACCAACCATTACGAAATCAGCAGATGAACTTGCAGCAGAGTTATATCTGCCATTCGAAATATACGAGAAATACAAGACATACTCAACAGCACCTGATATCAATCCTCACTACATCAAACCCAAAATGCTCCAGGCAAGACTCCAGAAGATTGCTGACGAGTACTTTGGCGGCGTAGGCACCTGGTATATGACCAGCAAGACCATGCTCGAAGAAGGTCTCAGGCTGCTTACAATGCTTAAGGAAGACGCAGCAAAATCTGGAGCAAAAGACCTGCATGAGCTGATGAGGGCATGGGAGAACTACCACAGAATTTGGTCAGTTGAAGCTCACGCTAAACACATTCTTTTCAGAGAGGAGAGCAGGTACCCTGGCTACTACTACAGAGGCGACCACCTTCCAATCGATGACAAGAACTGGAAGTGCTTTGTAAATTCAAAGTACGATCCGGCAACAGGCGACTGGAAGTGCTTCAAGAAAGAGTACAAACAGTTAATAGCTGATTAATTGCAGACAGGGCGGGGGAAACCCCGCCCTAAATTTCGATTAGAAGTTAAGAGTAAGGGGTCAAGAGTGTTTAAAAATTTTGACTTTCAACTTTTGATTTTTAATTTGCGCAGTAAACTTTGTTTCGCTGGAGGAATAGCATGGCAGATGAAAAAAGCATTCTAATTATTGGCGGAGGGATGAGCGGCCTCACAGCAGCGGTAGAGGCAGCCGAAGCTGGCAATAATGCTGTCATTATCGAGAAAACGCCTTTTCTTGGTGGCAGGGTTGCACAGCTCAACAAGTACTTCCCGAAATTGTGTCCTCCGAACTGCGGCCTTGAGATAAATTTCAAGAGAATGAGGAATAACGCTGATATCTCTTTTTACACGCTTGCAGAGGTTGAGAAGATCTCAGGCACAGAGGGCAATTATGACGTTACCATAAAACTGAAACCCAGATATGTGAATGACAAATGCGTTAGCTGTAACGCGTGCGCAGAGGCATGCCCGGTCGAAATGCCGAATGAATTCAATTTCGGCATGGACAAGACAAAGGCGGCATACATCGCGCATAACCAGGCATTCCCGTTCAAGTATGTTATCGATGACAGGTATTGCAAGGGCTCGTCATGCGCCAAGTGCGCAGAGGCATGCAAGTATGATGCGATAGACCTGAACATGAAACCCCAGACGATAAACCTGAAAGCCGGCGCAATCGTAATGGCAACAGGCTGGGATCTTTATGACGTAACAAAGCTGGATATTCTCGGCGGTGGAAAGATTAAGAATGTAATAACCAATATGCAGATGGAAAGGCTTGCATCTCCTAACGGGCCTACATCCGGCAAGATCCTCAGGCCGTCTGACAATAAGGAAGTAAAAAACGTTGCCTTTGTACAGTGCGCGGGCTCAAGAGATGAGAACCACCTGCCTTACTGTTCTTTTATATGCTGTATGGCCTCTTTAAAGCAGGCAACATATTTGAGAGAGCAGTATCCTGATTCAAAGGCTCAGATATTCTACATTGACATGAGAACTCCGGGCAGATATGAGCAGTTCTACTGGAAGGTAAAGGAAGATCCGAACGTTACCCTCACTAAGGGTAAGGTTGCAAAGATCACCGAGGACCCTGCAACAAAGGATGTTGTTGTGGTTGTAGAGGATGTCCTTGCCGGCAAGAAGATTGAGGCAAAGTTTGATATGGTTGTTCTTGCAGCAGGGATGGTTCCTTCAACAAAGGCCTCAAAGATACCTGCTGATGTTTCATACACTGAGGACGGATTTGTAAAGCCTTCTTCATTAAAAGGCGGAGTATTCGCTGTGGGCACATTGAAGAGCCCTGTTGATGTCGCCAAGTCAGTTCAGGATGCAACAGGAGCTGCGATTAAAAGTATTCAGAGCGCAAGGAGGTCTAAATAGCAATGGAAAAGAAATTTGGAGTATATATCTGTAAGGGATGCAATATAGAGAAGTCCATTGATATAGAAAAATTAGCAAAGGCTGCGGCAAAAGGAGCGAAGGTTCCTGCAGAAGCAGTCAAGAACCATGCTATTCTGTGCAGCCCTGAAGGTCTGGATCTGATTAAAAATGATGTTAAGGAAGGCACGAATACAATAATAATCGGCGCCTGTTCCCCCCGCGTGAAATATGAAGAATTTGATTTCCCCGGGACAATAACAGAGAGAGTGAACTTAAGAGAGCTTGTGGCCTGGAGCCAGCCGGCAAATACAGAAGACACTCAGATGCTCGCAACTGATTATCTTAAAATGGGAATCATCAAGACGCAGAAGGGTTCTCTCCCGGAGCCGAACATACTTGAAGATCTGAGCAAGACTATACTTGTTGTCGGCGGCGGAATTTCAGGCCTGACCGCATCATTAGAGGCTGCAAAGGCAGGCTATCAGGTAGTGCTTGTTGAGAAAGAGGCTGAACTCGGAGGCTGGGCAGCTAAGCTGTATAAAGAGGTGCCGAGAGAACATCCTTTTGAGAAACTCGATGAGCCTATAATATTCAGCCGTATAAAAGAGGCAGAGTCAAATCCCAACATAAAGATTTTCAAGTCCTCTGTTATAGAGAAAACAGAAGGACAGCCCGGTCTTCTGGATGTGACCATTAAGAAGAACGGGAGCAGCGAGACTATAAAAGTCGGCTCGATAATCATGGCAGCAGGCTGGAAGCCTTACGATGCCACAAAACTCGGTCATCTGGGCTACGGCAAGCCAAATGTTATCACCAGTATTCAAATGGAAGAAATGGCAAAGAAGGGAAAGATACTCCGCCCTTCAGACGGAAAGGAAGCAAAGAAAGTAGCATTTATTCAGTGCGCAGGCTCAAGAGATCCTAATCACCTTCCATACTGCTCTTCATTCTGCTGTGCAGGTTCACTGAAGCAGGCAAAATACGTACGCGAGAAAAATAATAATTCAATCGCAATGATATTCTATAAAGATATCAGGACTCCGGGCCAGTCAGAGCTTTTCTACAAGAACATGCAGAATGACGCAGGCGTCTTGCTGACAAAGGCTGATGTTACAGGCGTGAGCGACGCAGGAAACGGCAATCTTTACATTGAGGCTGAAAACGCCTTATTAGGCGAGAAGATTAAGGTTGAGGCTGACCTTGTGGTGCTTGCAGTAGGTGTTGTTCCTGCAACAAGGGCTCCGCAGGAATACCTCGACGGACTTACTGAGGCAACGAAGAAAGGCGATGAGGCAAAGAAGACTTATATAGATTCAACGCCCAAGCCGGAATTTATCTTAAACCTTGATTACAGACAAGGCCCTGAGATCCCATCATTAGAAGGGGCTTACGGATTTGCAGATTCCAACTTCATATGCTTTCAGTATGAGACAAGAAGAACCGGTATTTATGCTGCCGGCTGTGTAAGGCAGCCCATGAACATAACTGAATCTCAGCTCGATGCAGCAGGCACTGCGCTAAAGGCAATTCAGTGCGTTGAGCATATCGCCCAGGGCATAGCCGTACATCCAAGGGCATGGGATACCACGTTCCCTGACCCTAACCTGCAGAAATGCACTGCATGCAAGAGATGTACTGAGGAATGTCCGTTCGGAGCAATAGACGAAGATGCAAAGGGAATACCTTACTATAAAATCAATCGTTGCAGGCGCTGCGGCACATGCATGGGTGCATGTCCTGAAAGGATTGTGTCTTTCAAAGACTACAGCGTAGACATGATCGGCTCAATGATAAAATCAATAGAAGTTCCTGATGAAGGGTTCAGGGTTATAGTGCTTGCATGCGAGAATGATGCTTATCCGGCGCTTGACAGCGCAGGCATAAACAGGAAGCTCTTACATCCAAGCATTAGAGTTGTGCCTATGAGATGTCTTGGCTCGACAAACCTTGTATGGGTTGCCGATGCATTTTCAAGGGGAATTGACGGTCTCCTGCTTCTCGGATGCAAATTCGGCGAAAATTATCAGTGCCACTTTATAAAAGGAAGTGAGCTTGCTAATTACCGTTTCAGCAAGGTTCAGGAAACTCTGGACAAACTCCAGCTCGAGGCTGAAAGATGCCAGCTCATGCAGGTGGCCATATCAGAATATGACAAGCTCCCTGACATGATAAATGAGTTTATGAAGAAGATCGAGGAAGTAGGCCCTAATCCATTCAAGGGCTTTTAATAAAAAAGTGGCAGTGTTCAGTGTCAGTATAAATTTTTACTGTCACTAATCACTAAAAAATAGAGGAGGGATAAATGGCAGAACAAATAATTAAACCTGATCTGGATTTTATAAATGATGTCATGGCGTCAGGCGGTGAATCGCTCAAAAAGTGCTTCCAGTGCGCAACATGCTCCGTTGTATGCAATGTGACTCCAAATGACAGCCCATTCCCGAGAAAAGAGATGGTTCACGCACAATGGGGGCTGAAGGAAAAACTTTACAGCAACCCTGATATATGGCTGTGCCATCAATGCAGCGACTGCACAGCGTATTGTCCGAGAGGAGCAAAACCCGGAGAGGTGCTTGGCGCAGTCAGAAAGCTTAGTCTCCAGCATTATTCAGGACCAAAGTTCCTGGCTAAGATGGTCGGTGACGCAAAATATGCGCTCCTGCTTTTTGCAGTGCCGGTGCTTATCTTCCTCACATATCTTGCTGCAACAGGCAAGCTGAACTTTGCCAATGTTCCGAAAGACCCTGTGAAGGGGATTGTTTTTGCAAATCTTATCCCGACAACCTTTTTTATTGATCCGGTATTCATTGCGGCAGCAACCTTTGCTCTCGTAATATTCTTCAAAGGCATAACAAGGTACTGGAAAGACATGTCAAAGGCAAACCCAAAGGCAGGCGGCAATTTTATGAACGCCGCGGTAGCTTCTGTTACAGAGATCCTTGCACACCGCAGATTCAATAAATGCGAAGTGACAAAAGGCAGGTCTATATCTCATCTGCTGGTATTTTACAGCTTTGTCGGCCTTGCCATTACAACAACAATAGCATTGGTATACCTATATCTCATGGGCAGGCCATCCCCGTATCCGTTGTCAGATCCCATGAAGATAATCGGCAACACAAGCGCTGCAGCACTTGCACTCGGAATGGTTCTGATGATAATAAACAGAATCAAAAACAGCTCTAAGGCCGGCATAGGCAGTTATTACGATTGGTTATTTATAGGGGTTGTCTCGTTTGTTGCCTTAACAGGAATCTTTGCCCAGATATTTCGTTTGGCGAACGCAGAGACATTAGCTTACGTAACATACCTGGCCCATCTTTCATTTGTTTTCTTCCTTTTCGCGTATGCTCCTTATTCTAAGATGGCGCATATGGTTTACCGCGCGACTGCAATGATCTTTGCAAAGCAGGCCGGGCGGGAATAGAGAAGATATTTTATGAAGATAAGGGATCTTCTTAAAGAAAAAGGCCTGGAATTTATCGCAGTTGAATACGGCGTTACCGTGGATGTCGCAATCCATAAGATGGTGGACAGGAATATAGGCGCGGTGCTTGTCATGGAGAATGACAAATTGGTAGGAATGTTTACCGAGAGGGATGTTCTTAAGTGCTGGGTAAAGAGCAAGCAGGGATGCAGCACAATCCTTGTGAAAGATATCATGACTAAAGATGTCATGATAGCAGAACTGGACGATGACCTTAATTATGCGATGACCGTTATGATTAATGAGAAGATAAGACATCTTCCTGTTATAGACAAAGGAAAAGTAGTGAGCGTTATCTCAATCAGAGATATGGTAAAGGCACAGGTAAGCAATCTTCAGGCAGAGGTGCATTACCTTAAGGATTATATTGCCGGAGGATAAAAGGGAACACATTTTACATAAGGAGGTGAGGGGTTTAGGTTCAGACTTTCAGGGATTTTGGATTAAAGAGGTATCATTAAAACTGGCAGTTGAATTTATAAAGGAGGAGAGATGAGTTCAGTAATTTTATTTGCTTTAATATGCGGTGGCCTTGGCGTGGCATATGCGCTCTGGACCGCTATATGGGTATCCAAACAGGATGCCGGAAGTGAACGCATGCAGCAGATTTCAAATGCAGTAAAAGAAGGCGCTGAGGCATTTCTCAAAAGGG
>CAZBSJ010000022.1:0-13498 GCA_964494165.1 uncultured Nitrospiraceae bacterium | reverse complement strand
TCTGAAATGTCAACGATACTATGACCTGCAGAGCTTAGGGCTTCTTCAATTGTATGGCTTTCTGCCTGATTTACCTTGCAGCCTAGGGTTAGTATAGATATCCGCATTTGAGGGATTTAAACAGCTGTTTTGCCTTCCATTGAATGGCGCAAAGCCTTGATGATTTTGACTTTAACCAGCTGACCGATTAGTGAGTCATCTCCTTCAAAAATTACAATCTTATTGGTTCTAGTCCTTCCGGTCATTTTTCCTCTGGTAGTTTCGTCTTTCCCCTCCACGAGCACTTCCTGATAAGTCCCATCGAGAATCTTATTTTTGCTTAAAGTAATCTCATCCTGAAGGTCAAGTATTTCAGCCAGTCTGTTGGATTTAATGCTGTCAGAAATGTTATCTTCCATCTCTGATGCTTTTGTTCCAGGCCGTGGAGAGAACTTAAATGCAAAAATCCCGTCGAATTTAATTTCGCGCAAGGCATCGATTGTCCGGGCATGGTCATCCTCGGTCTCTGACGGGAAGCCTGTTATAATGTCTGAGGTTATTGATATATCAGGCACAGCTGCTCTGAGCTTTTCAATTTTTCTTGAATATTCCTCACAGGTATATCCCCTATTCATTAAGTTCAGTATTTTGTTTGAGCCGGACTGCAGAGGAAGATGAATATGTTCGCAGACTTTGGAAAGTTCTTTTATTTTTGAAATCAATGACTCTGACAAATCTCTGGGGTGCGATGTTACGAACCTGATTCTTTCTATACCACTGATAGTGTTTATTTTGGTCAATAGTCCTGAAAAATCCAAATCGCTTTTATATGAATTAACGTTCTGACCAAGCAATGTTACTTCTTTAAAGCCTTTATCAGAAAGTTCAAGTATTTCTTTATAAATACTTGAACTGGGCCTGCTTTTTTCCCTGCCCCTTGTATAAGGCACTATGCAATAACTGCAGAAGTTATTGCATCCGTACATTATTGATACCCATGCCTTAATATGATCATCCCTGGATACCGGGAGGTCTGAGCATTCAATTTCAGGGTTTTCCTCTGTAAATACTGAATGATTTTTTGTTTCTGCTATGTCTTTAATAATATGAATATTCTGGGGGCCAAGCACGTAATTTATATGAGAGTATTTTTTGAATAATTTACTGCCTTGCTGTTGAGCAATACAGCCTGCTATTGCAATTTTAAGTGAGGTATTTTTTTTCTTTAAGGTTTTTGTTTTTCCCAGTTCGCTTCTGAATTTTTGTTCAGCTTTTTCTCTTATGCTGCATGTGTTAAAGATTATTAAATCCGCATCTTTTGGGTCATGCGTTGTAGTATACCCTTTATTTAAAAGGATGCCTGTCATTTTTTCAGAATCATGTACATTCATCTGACAGCCAAAAGTGCGAATGTATATCTTCTTTGACTTGGACATCTAAAAATTTAACATGTGCAGTATTCTTATGGCAAGAAACAGCATGAGATAAGAGACAGGCTAAGTTACCTTTTTTACAAATATCTCTTTAGCGATTTCGGGATCTACTGCGATTGAAGCCTCATCGACCTGAATCACGAATGACGGCCTTTTCTGCAGTAACTTTATTATACTGCCAGCGGTTATTCCCATTGAGCTGAGTTTGTTCAGCCTCATAGTCTCTGATGAGACAATAAAAACAATCCTGCCTTTTAGCCCCACCTCAAAGTCAGCAAGACGCACAACCAGAGGTTCTACCTCGATTTTATATTTTTTACAGCATTCACCCCTTGGTATAGGTTTTCCGTGCGGGCATTTCGGAGGATGCCCTAGAAAAGTGCAGACGCTCTCTGTAAGTTCCTCGCTTAAGATATGCTCCATCTTGCATGCATCTGCATCTACGGCATTTTCAGACAGCTTAAAAACCTCAGTAAAAAGCTGTTCGGCCAAACGGTGTCTTCTTATAAGGTCCCTGGCTGGGGTACGGCCCTTTTCTGTCAGACTAAGCGTATCATCCTTAACAGAAATCAGGTTCTGATCTAGCATGGTGCGCAGCAATTCATCGAAATCAGGGTCATCCAGATTCAATCTGAACCTATTGAGGTCTGACTGCCCCTCTTCTTCCAGAAGCCATGCCAGCTCTAAGGCCTCGTCAATCCTTTCTTGTTGCATCATATGCCTTTCTCGTTAAAAGCTGTTTCCTTGAATGGGAGCATCATATCCATTACCTTTTCAAAGCTTTTCCTATGTATAGGACACGGTCCGTAACGCTGTATTTTTTCCATATGATCTTTTGTACAGTATCCTTTATGTTTGTCAAAGCCATATCTTGGATAGAGCAGAGAATAATGTTGCATTAATCTATCCCTTACTACCTTAGCAATTATAGAAGCAGCTGCAATCGAGGCGCTGATGGACTCTCCCTTAGGGGTCGAGACCTGTTCAATGCGAGACCCGGAAAGATGTACTGCGTCTATAAGTAAAAGATCTGGCTCTTCTGAAAGATCTCTGACAGCTTTCTCCATTGCGAGTTTTGTGGCCCTTAGGATATTGATGCTGTCTATCTCATCAGCTTCAACTATCCCGATACCAACATCAAGGCTGGCGCCTAAAACCTCATAAAAAAGCTCTTCTCTTTCTTTTTCAGGAACTTTTTTCGAGTCGCGTAAGCCTTTAATCCTTTGCATGGACGGCATAACGACAGCAGAAGCTACTACCGGCCCAGCTAGGGGGCCCCTCCCCGCTTCATCTAATCCGGCAATCCTTTTAAACCCTTTCGACAGAAAAGATTCATCGTACCGGTAGATGTCCATGACTACTCTTCTTTAAAGAATTCTTTTTCTTTTACCTTTGTTGCCTTGCCTTTTTTGCCTCTTAAGTAATACAGCTTTGCCTGTTTTACCGCACCTTTTTTCATCACTTCTATCCTGTCAATAGTCGGGGAATACACAGGAAAAATCCTTTCTACGCCAACACCAAAGGAAACCTTTCTGACCATAAACGTCTCTCTGGTTCCGTTGCCGCGCCTTGCTATGACAGTCCCTTCAAAAGGCTGGACCCTTTCCTTATCACCCTCAACTACTTTGACAAATACCTTTACGGTATCGCCTACATTGAAGGCAGGCATATTTTTGATATACGCCTGTTCAACAGCATTAATGAGATTCATCTTCTTCCTCCTTGATTTTCCTTAAAATTCTATAATCTTCTTCTGTTAATGATGCCTTCTCTATAAGATCAGGCCTTCTCTTTATTGTTTTTTTTAATGCCTCTTTTCTTCTCCATAAGGCTATATCTTTATGATTGCCGGACAATAACACATCCGGAACCATTGCCCCCCTGAATTCCGGGGGTCTGGTATAATGAGGATAATCAAGCAATCCCCATGTAAAAGACTCTTCTTCCTTTGATCTCTCATCTCCCAAGACGCCGGGAAGGAGCCGAACAATGGTATCTATTATAACCAAAGCAGGCAGTTCTCCGCCAGTTAATACATAATCCCCTATAGAAATTTCCTCATCCACCAGGGTTTCCCTTACCCTTTCATCTATCGCCTCATAACGACCGCAAATAAAGACAAGACTGTTTTTTTCCTGGGCCATACGCAAGGCTATATCCTGATTAAACACATTTCCCTGAGGGCTTAACATGATGGTTTTCCTCGGAATCCCGTCTTTTTTTATAGTCTCTATTGCGCTGAAAAAAGGCTCAGGCTTCATTACCATGCCAGGCCCTCCGCCATATGGGTAATCATCAACCACCCTATGCTTATCAGTAGTAAAATCCCTGAGATTATGAATTTTCATCTCGACTATTTCTCTTTCTATCGCTCTCTTCAGGATGCTTTCGCTTGAGTAGGAATTAAACATTTCAGGAAATATGGTGATAATATCGAATCTCATTTTATGTCTGCTTTTTTCTCAAGATCGCTTTTCTTGTTTAAGATATCCTGAGTCTTTTTCTCATCGCCGAGACCTCTGTATATTTTCTCAAGCAGTTCGAGGTCGCTCAGCGCACTGTTTATATCCCCTGAATTTATGTTTACGTTGTATGCCCTCTTAAAGAAATCAATACTGTTATTAACATCCCCCTTTTTTAAAAAAAGCTCTCCGATCCCTCTAAGATCCATTGCAATGCCAATGCTGTAGCCTAATGCCTTGTCTATATCCAATGCTCTTAAATAAAATTCGTTTGATTTTTCGTCCTGATTTTTTTGCAGGTTTATTTGGGCCAATAGCCTTAGTGAGTTGGCCTCCTCTAATTTGTCCTTATTATTTATATTAAGACTAAGGGCAGAATCTGCTAAAGAAAGAGCCTCATCATATCTGTTTTCAAGCAAGGCGATTCTTCCTAAAATGTTCAACCTGCTTCCGTCTCTTGACCCTTTATTAACAGATAATGCATATTCAGCCCACTCTTTTGATTTGGTGAGATTGTTTTCTTTAAAGTATATCCTTGCTTTTTCATAAGCTGCCTCAGACTTAATGACGCTGCTTAGGTCAGGAAGGGCAAGGGCAGAATCTATGAACTTATGCGCATCATGAGGGTTATTCATTTTCTGATAAATTACAGCAATATTTATCAGATTTATACCTGTACCTTCAATGTTTTCTATAGAGCGATTCAATATTAATGCCTGCTCATAATGTCTGAGCGCCCTGTCATAATCCTGTTTCTCTGCTGCTTTCATGCCTTTTTGATTGTGCTCAATCGCACTTTGATGTATTGCTGAAAGAGGCTTTGTCTTAGCTCCGCCGCAGCCCGACAGTAAGGAAGCACAAAAGAACAATAAAACGCTTGAGTAACATAAAATACGATTAAACTCCCTGTGGGACATATTATTCATAACTGTTCCCGTAAAAAATATCATTTTGGGGTTCTTCGATGAAAAGACGAATTGGCCATATCTTTTTAAGGCTCTTTACGACTTCACCCGTATCATTAAGTGTATCCTCACTTTGGTCAAGCAATAGCGGAACTCTCGGTGCAGCATCCTCGACAGCGTTTTTTAATGCTGTCGTTGTTTTCTCTGCATTGTCCATTGTCCTGTCGAGCTTATCAATGACAGGTCCAATCTTTTCGACTGCCTTATCTGTCTTTTCGATAATAGAGTTTGCGTTTGAAGCGATTTTTGAGACATCAGCCGTAATGTAAGTTATGCTGTTATTGGCATTTTTTAATAAATCATCGATATGCTTCCTTGTTTCATGTAAATCTGCAGACAGAATCTGGATGTTTTTCAATGTCTGTTTTATGTCACCCTGAGGGTCATTTATATAATGTACTATATCCCTAATTTCTCCAACCATAGGCCTAACCTCTTCTATAATCTCGTCAAGTCCTCTGGCCTTCTCATAACGGATTATGCCGTCGTCTTCTATTACAGGTTTGTCTGAAGATCCCACAGAGACATCAATAATGCTTTCTCCTATAAAACCTTCCTTTAAAAGTGTTGCCTTGGAATCTTCCCTTATCCATTTCTGGTATTTTTCGTTTATGAGCAGTGTTATTTTCACCTTTGCATTTTCATCAAGTGCAAGGCTTTCTATTTTGCCTATCTTGAAACCGGATAGCTTTACAGACATTCCTTCAAAAAAACCTGTGCCTTTATTCACTGTGAAATATATCCTGTATTTCGGAGTGAACACGTCACGTTCTATTCCTATGAAGGCTATAGTGATAACTATTCCTATCAATGCGACCAAAAAGAATATCCCGATTTTTTTCTGGAGATAAATGAATCTGGGATCAGTTTCTTTCATGAAATCTCCCTTGTTTTAGAATAAAGGCATTATCAGAGATCAGCCCTTTAACAGAACTCTCTTCAGAGGCAAGAAAGACAGTTGTTCTTCCCTCTTTTTCCTTATGAAACTCGTTTATTACTCCTAACAGCTTATCTCTGTCTTCTGAACTTAATCCATCCAATACTGAATCATATATTATTAAATCAGGCTCCATAAGAAAAACCCTTACGATGCCGGCAAGTCTCCTCTTATGAGAAGGCAATAATCCTGGGAGTACATCCAGTTTATCATTGTATCCTATTCTGTCTAACATGATTTTCATTTTCTCTTCTGAGTTGCTGGTCTGCCGGCCGTGATAACTCAAAGGAAGAAGTATGTTCTCCCATACCTTAAGATTACTTATAAGTCCACCGTCATTTAATGCCACACCGATTCTCAGTCTTGTTTTATCAAGTTCAGCATTTGCAGCTGATTGCAGGTCATTTCCAAAAATAAACAATCGGCCAGAATCCGGCTTCTTCAAACCTGCAACTACCTTTAATATAGTTTTTTTTTCAAGTTCAGTATCTGTCAAAACAGTGCACATTTTGCCGTCGCTTATAATAAGCGAGGCGCAGTCAAAAACTTCTTTCAGAGTTGCACATTCAAACTTAATCATACAAAAAATATGAATGTTATTATACCATCAAAAATTAATACGACAAACAAACTTTGAATCGTAGCCCTCGTAGTTGCTTGCGGTATCTGTGTTATGCTTTTCGCAACTCTAATACCTTGGGAACAGCTCACAGCAGATATTAACATTCCAAACACAAAACTCTTGAGCAGAGAGACCAATATCTCAAAAATAGTCAGGCTGGCGAGCATTCCCTTTGTATACTGCTCAAATGACACCCCAACAAATAAGGATGTAATAGCAATGCCTCCAAATATGGCGGAGAACTCGAAGTAAAAGGTAAGGATCAAAGATGACAAGGTCAGCGCTAAAATTCTGGGCATTATAAGATAGCGGGATGGATCGATGCCGAGCATTTTAATGTTATCAATCTCACCCTGTACAGTCATCGAGCCGAGTTCAGCAGAAATAGCTGTAACGCTTCTGGCAATTATTATGACGGCTGTAAATAAGGGGCCAAACTCACGCACTATAATCCAGATCAGAATTTTACCTGTAAGCACACCGCTTCCTATTCCTACAAGGCTGGTTATCTGCGTTATTATTACAATACCCATTAACAGGCCGATTATAATTGTCTTTCCTAATGCTTCTATCCCGCTAAAATATATCTGTCGGAATAGTACAGTCCTGACCGGATGGATTTTCAAATAAAGAAGATTTTTAAAAGCATTAAATAAAAGATCAATGATCTCCAGAAAGGATTCTATAATAGTTAAGAATTGTTCGTTTATTTTGTATATTTTGGACGTCATGCCATTAATCATGAAAATTAATGATTAAACATTATCAGATGTGCTGCGCTTGAAATCAGACTTAAGCTTAGAATTCGACCCCAGTCTCAATAAAAGGTCCTTGTAACTTAAAGTCTGCCTTTACGTTGTTTTTATCAATTTTTATGTCCTCATATCTATATCCCCCGGAAATAAATAAAGGCCCGAGCGGCCTTATTTTAACCCTCCCGATCAGGTCATAGTAATGATTTGAGCTATATGCTATGCCGCGTGCTTCTGCCTCAAATGCAATCAGTTTTATAGGATTCAGCTGGAAGCCTACATATAACATGGGAATCGGCAGAGTAAGGCTTTTTGATTCCGTAACCTGTAAGCCTGTGCTTGTATCTTGGCCACTCACCTCACCTTCAAAATCAATTATTCTGGCATTAAGCCCGAGCTCGATATTGAGTTTTTTGAGGGTTGCAGTTTTGATGAGTGGCAGGTTGTAATAAAAAGCAATGTCATAGTGATCAAGCTGCACTTTAGATGAAAAGGGAGCAGTAACATCAAATGTAGTATCGCCAAAAGTGAAATTAATTGATCTGCTGCCGTCTTCCTCAAATTTCATAGGGGTTGCCATTAGATAAATGTTTGGTAAAACTAACGGAGTTTCTATCTTGATTCTGCCAAATACTTTTGTTTTGGAATCATATCTAAGCTCATCTTCCACATCCAAAGATTCGCCCTTATAACTTATGTTTCCTGAAGGGTCTTGTTTCCATCCGCCGATTGATGCTTCAAGGCTGATGGCAGATGCAACCTGCGGCACAAAAAACAATAAAGTTAAAATGCTTATAGCTAACCCCAACTTTTTCATAACTCCTCCTTGTATTAGTTTTATTTGCTGAATCTACAAAGCAAGTATAGAACTATACTATAAAGCTCTCAGGACACACACTTATCGAATAAACTCATCTGTTGTCTTCAGCCTCCTCGCAAATTCTTTCAGGAATAAAATAGCTATTTTTGGTTCCTCCTTTAGCAAAGCTTCAAAATTATCATGATTTATGGGAATGAGGACAGTCTCGTCCTCATTAGCATATGCGCTTGCCGTTCTTGTTGTCCCGATCAATAATGCCATTTCGCCGAAATAGTCATCTTTTTTCATTGTCTTTACTATCTTATCTCTTTTAGTAAGCATAACACCGCCTGACAGCACATAAAACATCTCATCGCCCTTTTCTCCTTCTTTGAAAATGACTTCATCTGCATTATAGGTTTTCCCGAATCTTCTTTTAAGTCTTTCCAGTTTTTTGTCTGTATACGCATCATAAAATAATCCTTTTAAGAGCAGGACATCTCTTCGCCTCAGGTTAGCTATAATCTCTGTGCTAAAAAGCAGAACACTGAACGAATAATAGATCCATATTATGATTATAAATAGGGCCTTTAAAGAGCCAAAGGCTATGCCGTATCTTGGGTTATACGTAAGAAAAAGCCCGAATAGCGGTCTGATTATTCCTAAAAGAAAAGTTGCACATATTGCTCCAGCTAGAATGTATTTAAAAGATATTCTGACCGGGACAAACACAAGATAAAAAATTGATAATACAATTGCGGTTAAGATGTAAGACGCAATATTATATAAAATTGCACTGTCATAAAAAATGAAAACTCTTTTTAATACAATATTTGAAAAACTTACAATTACAAAAAGGGACAGCGTAAGAAGAACAACGCTCATGTCTAACAGTTTTGTTTTAAGAAACGAAGCTTTTTCCTCAACTTTAAATATTTCAAAAAAAGCACTGCGTAAGGTGCCCATAAGCGGCATTGCTGCCCAGAGCAATGCACCTATGGTCAGGATCCCCCATACATCTGTATCCCTTGCCAATGCATATACTTCCTTAAGAATAACATTGCTGTAATAAGGAATAAATTGCGCAAAAAGCGCAGTAATTCTGTTCATAACTGTTTGGGAGGAGGTGATAAAAAAACTCAACGCAAAGAAAAGCAGAAGGAGCAATGGGATTAATGCAAAAAGTGAATAATAAGCAAGTGATGCAGCTACAGAAAGACTGTTGTTCCTTGAGAAAGATTTTACGGATTGCCAGAATATGCTGAAGGTTAGATTTAATTTATCCTTAATGAGATTGAACATTTTGTCTAAGCTCCATCTTTTTTGTAAATTATACTATAATTAAGCAATATTTCATCTTAAATGAGGGTTTTTTGTTAAGTAATATGCTCAAAAAAGTATCCAAGATACACGTACCCAAAGGATATATGTTTTCTGCAAACGAGGCAGCAATCAAAAAAGCAGGCAGAAAGGATATTGCGCTGATATATTCTGAGGTTGAGGCAAACATTGCAGGAACTTTCACAACAAACAGGGTAAAGGCAGCCCCTGTAAAGCTTGACCTTAAAAATATAAGGTCAGGGAAAGGTCAGGCAATTATCATTAACAGTGGAAATGCAAACGCCTGTACAGGGGAGAAAGGCCTTAAGGATGCCATTCAAACAGCTGCCATCACAGCAAAGTGCCTAAAGATTAAACCTTCTTTCGTTTATGTCTGCTCAACGGGTGTAATCGGAACACCTATGCCTATGGATAGAATAATGCCTAAAATTCCTGAGCTCGTAGACAATCTGGGCAAGTCGGGCCTTCAAGAAGTCGCATCTGCAATAATGACTACAGATACCTTTCCGAAGATTGTATCAAAAAAAATAAAGATAAATTCAAAGACCGGCATAATTGCAGGATTCTGCAAAGGCGCCGGGATGATAGCTCCCAATATGGCAACAATGTTATGTTTCATATTAACGGATATAGCTGTAGACAAAAAAACACTTAATAAGGTTCTAAAGGATTCTGTCAAAAAATCATTCAACAGGATAACAATAGACGGCGACATGTCCACAAATGATACTGCGTTAATACTTTCCAATGGTATGCTGGGCAATGCTGTGATTAATGAAAAGTCGCCTTTTTATAAAAAGTTCAAAAGCGCCCTGGATGATATCACTTATTCTTTGTCTCGCATGATAGTGATGGATGGAGAAGGCGCTACAAAAGTAATTAAGATAGAGGTATTTGGCACTGTTAGCGAGAGTGAGGCTGAGAAGGCGGCGTTCAGCATTGCAAATTCAAATTTGGTAAAAACTACTGTTTATGGGAATGATGCGAACTGGGGCAGGATAATGGCGGCGTTAGGATATTCAGGCATTAAATTCCGGGAAGAAAAGGTAGACATCAGCTTTGGGAATGTTAAAGTTGTACGCAAAGGAATCGGTACAGGAAAAGACAAAAAGGCAAACCATTATCTAAAAAACAATAAAGAAATAAAAATCTTGGTCAACCTTAATAAAGGTAAATCATCTGCGAGGGTCTTAACCTGCGACCTTACCGAAGAATATGTAAAGGTTAATGCAGAATACAGGACTTAAGTCTCAATATCTCTCTTTTAAATCGGTCAACTGAAATTCCTATGATTGACGGCAGGAAAACCATAAATGTATTTCATGTCCCTTTCACATGCAGGGGTTTTACTGAAGAAATACTCAACAAAGCTTTATCTTTGAATAATGGAAAAGACTATTCTAATATCCTTTATCTTGCCCCTACTCCCAGAAAAGTAAAAGACAGCCAGCAGATATTTCACAAACTGGCCAAAGGTGTTTACGTTTCTCCGGATTTTTTTACAATAAAGCAGTTCTCAAAAAAGCTTTACTCATCTTACGGCGACAAGATCATTATTCCGTCAAACCTTATTCCTATTCTTATTTCAAGGCTTTCAGGCAAAGGGATTGGGTTCTCTGCTTTAATAAGCAATTTTATAGATGAGATAAAGCAATACAATCCGGATAAAGACATACCTTTCATTAAAAAGAATATGGAGGATGTCTTTAAAGAGCTCAACATTCCGGAAGAAAGCGTTAAGAGAGCTTTTGATGCAATAAGGCTTTTTGAACAGTATGCTGAAACGTTAGGCAAAAACAATGCTATTGATGAAAATGACATGCTAAATGAATGCCCTGGTTTAATAGAAAGACATGACATAAGAAGTGAAATTTTGATCCTGGATGGTTTTTATGATATTACCCCGTCAGAATCTCAGATTTTAAAAAAGCTTATTGAAAATTCAGCAACGGCACTTATCACTATTCCGCATGGCCTAAATTATGCTGAAATAACAAATAGCTTTGAGTTTTTGTTAAATAAAAACTTTAATATAGTCGAGTCAACATTAAAACAAGAAAATGGCAGCAAAGCTCTGTCATACGTATCGTTTACAAGCATTGACGAAGAGATAGAGGGGATAGCAAAACATATCAAAAGCATGGTGATTTCAGGCAAATGCAAATCATTGGACGATATTTATGTTGCATTTCCTAAACTGCAGATATACCGCGAAATCGTTGAAAGAGTTTTTTCACGTTACGGGATACAATGTGTATTTTTAAAACCTAAGCCCCTTTCAGCCTTAAGGCCTTTTTCAGATTTGCTGGCTCTGCTTGAATCTATCGACGATGACTATCCAAGGCTTTATTTTTCCAGGTTTCTGATTTCACCGTTCTTTCCGGATGTCCCGGCTGTGTTCAGGAAATGGATGCCAAAGCTCTCAATCATGTCCGGAATTATCAAAGGCAAGAACTCTTGGCTTGCTTTGTCAGCTAATCCTGACATTCAAAAAAAAATTGAAAAAGACATCATTAATGAAGTCGAAGATGGACTTAAATCAATTTTCAAAAAACTTTCATATATTGAAGCAATCAAAGAAAGCGCAACTCCACGACAATTTTGCGATAGCCTGAATAAGTTAATCGATGACTTTAATTTCTCTGATACAGATGCTGATTTTAAAGAGATAATTAAAGATAAGCTAAGAGACATATCAATTTTGCATGATCTAATCCCCCAATATACAATCAGCCTGAGGCAATTCATAGACGAATTAAAACATTTCTTGAATATTGCCCAGCCTGCCAGTGATAGCGGCGGCGTTAAAATAGCAGACTTTTTTGAACTTCGCGGCATAGAGCCGGAATACTTGTATTTCGGAGGGTTAAGAGACAGCGATTTCCCGGCAATGCCTGAGATAGATCTGATTCTGCCTGACAGCGTAAGGACAAGGCTTGGGCTTGTAAACATGCAGAGATATCTTTATCTTCAAAAATTTATTTTTCAAAGACTGGCAGATTCTTCAAAAAATCGGCATCTGTCTTATCCTGAAATGGAAGAAAACAAGTTTTTCCTGCCCTCCCCGTTTTTGCCCTGGGGGTCAAAAGTAATTGAACATATTCCCGGCATATGGAGCAAAGCGGATGAACTGCTCGCAAAAAATAATATCCCGCTTACTCGTCATATAAATGAGATCGGGAAAATCAAAGCTGGTTTGACTGAAAAAAAATACGGCAAGGATTCATACATAAGGGTAACGGATATAGATAATTTCAGGAGATGTCCAAGAAAATTTTTCATAGAGCAAGTCTTGAATTTTCAGCCGGCAGATATAAAAGAATATGAAATAGAAGCAATGCTTTTAGGCTCTATAATCCATATTGTTATGGAGAAACTGCTTAAAGAGCCATTTGCAGATTACAACGCAATAAAAACTAATGCGGAGAAAATTTTAATGGAAGTACTTGGTGAACAGCAGATAGAGAATTACTGGAAGAATTTCATAAAAGAGTCTTTTGTTTCAATACTTCCTGAGATTTTTGAGATGGAAACAGAGCTGCTTGACGAGGGGTCAACATTTAAAGAAGCAGAAAAAAACATAAGCGAAGAGATCATTAAGGGAATAAAACTTAAAGGTAAGATAGACAGAATCAATCAAAGAAATGATTCTTTTGAGCTGCTTGATTACAAGACAAGCTCTGCTGCTCTCAGCAGCAGAGATGTTCTTCTCAAAGGAGCAAATTTGCAGTTATTTTTATATGCTGCTTTATTGAAAGCGAAAGGATTCAAGGTAAACAGAGTAGGCATTTATTCACTTAAAGATATAGGCATTTCCTTGCTGCCTGGCAAAAGAGACAGAAATACTATTGATGATTATTTAGAAGCATGCCTTAAATATCTTGAAGAAACAGTTTCAGATATGAGAAAAGGTGATTTTAAGGCAACTCCTATCGGGGATGACCAGCAGGAATGCAGAAACTGCCATGAAAGGCCTTATTGTCCATACATTCAGACTGCCGATTAAGTAAAGTATCAGAAATCAGGCAGATGTTTAATGATTTTATTTCTTTCTTCCATCTGCTCGGCAAGGACCTCCCTCATTAAAACACACGCCTTAATAACGTTAGCGCTTGAAACCTTATAGAAAATACTGACGCCGTTTCTTCTTGATTTTAAAATGCCGGCATGTCTCATAACTGCGAGATGCTGCGATACGTTAGCCTTTG
>CAZBSJ010000021.1:6924-13538 GCA_964494165.1 uncultured Nitrospiraceae bacterium | reverse complement strand
GGGATAACATGCCAGCTAAGATAAACGAAGCAAATAACCTGATGTATGAAAGCAAAAAGCGTAAAAACCGGGTATTAACCTAATAAATAACGAGAGAATAATGGTAAAAGTGCTTGTTGTTGACGACTCTGCATTTATGCGAAATGCTATCTCCAATATGCTCGCATCAGACCCTGAGATTGCGGTAGTCTCCACTGCAAAAGACGGTATTGAAGCCATTGAAAAAATTGAAACCCTAAAGCCGGACATTGTGACTCTTGATGTTGAAATGCCAAGAATGGACGGGATTGCTGCATTAAGACAGATAATGGAAAAAAATCCTTTGCCGGTAATAATGGTCAGTTCGCTTACTGTTGAAGGCGCAAAAGTCACGCTCGACGCCCTTGATATTGGAGCTGTAGACTTTATTCCAAAAAATCTGTCAGCCTTATCCATAAATATTATGCAGATTAAACAGATACTGATTGATAAAGTAAAGCTCATAGGCAGAAAGGGTCTTATTCGTAAAAAAAGGCACACACAAAATATTTCGAATATCCCCAGTTATACCACACATAGAAAGATAAACGCTGTTGCTGTAGGAGCTTCAACAGGTGGCCCAAAGGTCCTTCAGGAAATAATACCAAAACTGCCAAAGGATATACCTGTTCCTATCGTTATAGCACAACATATGCCTCCGAATTTCACGGGCCCGTTTGCAGAGCGACTTAATCAACTAAGCGAAATCATTGTAAAAGAAGCCGAAGAAGGAGAACTTTTAAAACCCGGGGTTGCACTAATTGCACCCGGCAGAGGACATATGAAAGTGATTAGAAAAGGCTTAGAAACAGCAGTACACATTTATGAAAACAGCGAAGAGTTTATCTACCGCCCTTCTGTGGATGCCCTAATGTTATCCATGGCTGAATGCTTTCCCGGAAGGTCCCTCGGTGTAATTCTTACAGGAATTGGAGAAGATGGACTTAAGGGTCTTACCATGCTAAAGCAAAAAGGCGGGAGGGTCTTTGCGCAAAATGAGGAAACATGTGTTGTTTACGGCATGCCCAGGGCTGTTATAGATGCTGGTGTGGCTGATAAGGTGCTTCCCTCTGAAGATATAGCAGGAGAGATAATAAATGCTGTATAAAGCCTATTTCTGCTAAAGTGGCAAAAAATCTTTCAATCCCACTAAAGTTTTCCTCAAAAAGTGACGATATATAATATGGTTATAAATTAATAAAAAGGAGGCCATTAAATGCTTAAAAATTTAACTTTAAAAAAACTCTATATCTCTCAGGTCATTGCCCTCTGCGTGATAACCGCTGCGATTATAAGCATTTTCCTTTATACAGGCAGGCAAATACAAATAGCTGATGAACAGCAGGCAAAGGACGTTGCCTTTAAAGACTTTATGAGTCAGAAATATATTGACCATCTTCATTGGCTAAATGCCTTAAACAAGCATGTATATGAGGGGAAAAAATTTGATATGGCGCTTGATCCGACAAAGTGTGATTTCGGTAAGTGGTATTACAACGTTAAGGTAACCGACACTGAAGAGATGGGGATATTTAAGGCAATAGAAGAACCTCACAAAAAGCTTCATGAAAGCGCTGAGCGTATTCTTCACACTAATGATATCAACCAAAAAAAGGTCATACTTGCCACAGTTACTGAACCAACAGTGCGTGAGATAAAAGAACATTTTGACAAATATAAAGAATTTACTCAAAAAAGAATAAAAACTGGCTATGAAAAAATGGATAAGCTTACGACAAATATGGAAATATTTACAATCGCTTCTCTGGTTTTCCTGGGCATTGGAATGTTCAGCATTTTCTTAATAAGCAGGAAGAAACTATTTAAACCACTAGCAGATTTTTCAGACACGATGGAACTTATCTCCAAAGGAGATGTAACTGCAAACGTAAATATCACGTCAAAGGATGAGATAGGATATCTCGCAGGGAAGATTAATGTAATGGTTTCTAACCTCAAGCAGATAATTTATAAGGTTGTAGAAGGCACTCACCATGTGGCATCAGCATCAGAGGAACTTTCCGCAACTTCGGATGAGTTGGATAAGGGATCGAGGCAGCAGGTGATGCAGACAGAGCAGGCTGCAACAGCAATGACTGAAATATCTCAGACCATAATGGATATGGCAAAGAATGCGAGTGATGCTGCCACTGCTTCAAAAGACGCTTCAAATATAGCCAACAAAGGAAGGGAATCTGTTGAAAAGTCAGTGCATGGCATGCTGAAGATTGCTGAAACTGTAAAAAATACCGCTGATACAATAAAAGAACTCGGCAAAAGCTCAGATGAGATTGGCAATATAATTAAGGTAATAAATGAGATCGCTGATCAGACAAGCCTTCTTGCCCTCAACGCAGCAATAGAGGCGGCAAGGGCAGGCGAACAGGGCAGAGGATTTGCAGTTGTCGCAGATGAGGTAAAAAAACTTGCTGAAAGAACAGGCAAGGCTACAAAAGAAATTGCAGTAATGATTAAAAAAATACAGGCAGATACAGAAAAATCAGTGAATTCAATGGATAAGAGCGTTGCCGAAGTTGAAAGCGGATTAAAGCTTTCTGAAGAGGCAAAATCCTCTTTGGAGATGATACTTAGCGCATCTGACAAGACATCTGATATGATCCAGAGAATTGCCACAGCCACGGAACAGCAATCTGCAGCGTCCGAGCAGGTCTCCCAAAATACTGAGGCCATCTCAGCGATAAGCAAAAAGACACTTGATGCTTCATCACAGATCAAACAGGCATCATCAGAGCTTGCAAGGCTGGCATCTGATCTTCAAAGGACAATGGGGTGGTTTAAGATTGAAGCCGCACAGCGCAAAGATTACAGTTCTGAGCATAAAGTTAAGACTTCAGAGGCTAAAACACAAAACTCTGAACCTGCAGCACCGGGCAATGATTTCATAAGAGTTAAAGGTAATGGCGGTCAGAAAGAAGAGGTGCTGTCATGAAAAATAATGCGGCAATAAGAGAACAGATAGCTGAGACATTAAAAAGGTTTAAAGCGAGGGCAAAAACTGGGGGGATGAGCACTCAGGAATTTCACCTCTTTTTCAGTTATCTTGACTGTCTCTTACGTGCACTAGACAACAGAGAGATTAATACCTTAATGTCCAAAGGAATGCATTATAATGACAAGTTGGGAGGCAATTATGGAATACCAGCTCGTTAGTTTTAAACTGGAGGATGAAGAATATGCTGTAGACATACTTTCTGTTCATGAGATCATACGGATTGCAGAGATCACAAAATTGCCAAATGCGCCAGGATATGTTGAAGGCGTCATTAATTTAAGAGGCAAGGTCATACCTGTCATCGATCTGAGAAAAAAATTTGGACTTCAGGATATAGATACTGATGAAAGTTTAAAGAGAATAATAATTACAGATGCAAATGGAATCATGATTGGCATGATTGTGGACTCTGTTTCAGAAGTGCTCAGGATCAGTGCAGATACCGTGGAACCGCCGCCTCCAATAACCAAAGGAATGAACTCAGAATATATAAAAGGAGTCGGGAAACTAAATGACAGACTTATTATACTCCTTGACTGGAATAAACTCATAAAAGAAGAGGAACTATCGGTATCGGTGTGTGCATAATTGTAATAGTTTAGTTTAATTTTCCTTAAGAGCTTGAAATGTAATGTTTGCTATATTATTCAATGTATAAGGTTTATTTAAAAATCCCATGATCCCCTGTTTACTAAAGTCCTTTGTGTCATCAAGAGTCATATACCCACTTGCTATAATTACCTTAATAGAAGGATTTATTTTCTTTAATATCCCAAATGCCTCCAGTCCGTTCATTTTAGGCATAATATTATCCATGATAACCAAATCGATTTCTTCACTATTTTCTTTATAAATCGCTATGGCATCTTCACCTGACGAAGCTAAAATAACTTTATAACCGAGACTCCTAAGCATACCTTCAACCGGTTCTCTTACAACTTCATCATCGTCAACCAATAAGATTTTTCCATTTCCAATCGACAGATCATCAGAAAACAAATGTTGCTGTTCAAAAAAAGTATCTGTCTCCATTTCAAGGGCCGGGAAAATTATCCTGAACTCTGTCCCCTTTCCTTTCTCAGAATAAAGATTTATCCAGCCGTCGTGATTCCTTACAATAGAATCTGTTACTGCAAGACCAAGCCCTGTGCCCTTTCCTTGCTCTTTAGTTGAAAAGAATGGATCAAATATCCTGTGTCTTATATCTTCAGGGATTCCTGAACCTGTGTCAGACACAGAGAGCACCACATAATCTTCTGCTTTTGCCTGACCGTAGTCAAAAAAATCAACCTTTTCCTTATTAATTTTCTCTGTCTTTATCTCAAGCATTCCGCCATTCGGCATTGCATCCCTCGCATTTACCACAAGATTCATCAATATTTGCATCAGCTGTGATGAATCTGCATCTATTGGAGGCAGTGATGGAAAAAGAGATAGCTTTATTTCAATATTCTCCTCCACTAATCGGGAGAGCATTTTCATGGATTCATTAACAAGTTGATTCAAAATTAAAGGCTTCTTTTCAGGCGGAAGCTTTCTTCCTATCAGTAATATCTGTCTCGTAAGCTCTGATGCCTTTTCGGCAGTGTTGATTGATTTAATCAGCAATTGTTTTACGAGTTGTTCTGTTGTACGCGAGAACGCAAGTTGAGAGTATCCGATTATCCCTGTGAGCATATTGTTAAAATCATGGGCAATACCTGCTGCAAGAGTAGCTATAGCCTCCATCTTCTGCGATTGAATAAGTTGCGACCTAAGGTGTTCTTCCAAGTAAATAAGTCTGCTTAACTCAGTTATATCACGCATGATGACATTTGCCTTCAGAAATCTGCCTTCTGAATCATATATTGCAAATGATTTAGCCAATACTCTTATTGTGCTGCCGTCTTTTCTTAACAGATATAATTCAGACTCGCATGAGCCATTCTCAAAAAGCTCTCTTAACTTTGCCATACAAACTCCATGATATTCTGGTAAAACTATCTCCTTGAAATTTTTGCCTATTAGCTCTTCTCTTTCATACCCAAGGTTATTAAGCGCAGCATCATTGCATTCAATGATTATTCCCTCCTGATTGATGGACTGCATCATGTCAGGAGCATTGTTATAAAGAGTCCTGTATCGTTCTTCAGACTCTCTAAGCTGATTCTGAAGCTTTGTCTGCTCAGTTATATCTGAAATTGTCTCGATAACTGCAAATACTTCCCCGGAGCTGCTTTTTAATGGATATGAATTTAACTCCACATCAACTGTTGTGCCGTCTTTACAGCTATGTTTATGTACTGCGTTATGATGTCCTCCGTCCTTAAAGGTTTCATCAACAACGCATTTTTCACCTTTTTTATAGCATGGTACGGAATAACCATGTGACGATTTATAACAGTAATCTCCTTTAATCTCTTCCATTGTTTTTCCTGCCTGCTTTAGATATCCGCTATTTGCATAGAGTACCTTCATTTCTTTATCTATAACAAAAACAGCATCACCAATGCCTTCAAGCACAGAATCAAGAAATGTTTGATAATTTGTGAGCTGAGTCTCTGCCTCTTTTAAGGGAATTGCGTATTCAGTAATATCCCTTAAAATCTCAATCATTTGCATGACTTCTCCATTTTCATCCATCACAGGAGAAGCAGTAATCTCAAACACCTTTTCAGAGCTATCAGCGGAGAAGTGCTGATGCCGGGTCTTAATTCCCTTCTTAGCTTTGAATATCTCTTCGTGGGGACATATAAAATCAGGAAAACTGCATGGTGTCGAACACTTGTGAGAAACTTCGTAACATTTTAAATTGATGACCTCTTTCTTACTAACCTTACAAAAATCAATAAATGCCTTATTAGCAAATATAATATTATGGTCTTTATCAATGACTACAATAAGATCCGCAGCCGCATCAAAAATATCAGTGCTCAACAACACCTTTTTTGCTGCTTGTCTTTGCTTCATTCTCCCCTGGTCACATAACTCAAGAAATTGATACAATTTTAGCAGATTTTGAATAAATTCTTACCTAAAAAAATTGCTCCCACCCTCTTCCTTTTGACAGATGAGTGAGAGCACAAGTTACCTATAAACCCAAACTTTATCTTCTAAGATTCACAAGTTCCTGCATTAGCTCATCAGTTGTTGATATCATTCTGGCATTTGCCTGAAATCCTCTCTGTGCTGAGATCATTTTTACAAATTCTTCTGCAAGGTCAACATTGCTGAGTTCAAGAGAGTTAGCGAGAACCCTTCCCAAACCCGATGTGCCGGCCATACCAACAATAGGCTGACCTGAATCAAATGACTCTGCATATAGATTTCTCCCAAGTTTTGATAATTCGGTTGGCGCAATGAACCTTGCCAGTGCAATCTGACCTATCGCCCTTGTCTGCCCATTCGTAAAAACTCCTGACATAATGCCATCCTCTGATATCACTAGGTTTCTTAAAGAACCGGCTGAATAGCCGTCCTGACTCAGATTCAGGACAGCAAATGCAGAGGCAAACTGCGTAGCTCCGTCAAGTCCGGTGCCGGAAGTGGTTTCTCCAGTGCCTGTGCCAAAATTAAATGATATAGTCTGTGGAGTGGTAACACC
>CAZBSJ010000021.1:2097-6914 GCA_964494165.1 uncultured Nitrospiraceae bacterium | reverse complement strand
GCGGAATATATGGCTTTCCGTTATAGCGGGTGAGTTTAATCATCAGGTAAAATGTTTGCCCTTCCACAACCTCTTTATGTACACAGAGAAAATTTGTTGCTGTACCGCTGTTGTCGTCATTTAGCGCACCGTTTGCATTAAAAGTCAGCGCTTGAGTTCCGGCATCTACCAGCAGCAGCGGATTTGCAGGATCCTCATGTACATAATGGATATCCCATGCATTTGCGCCGGTTTTCACAAAATACAGGGTAACTTGATGAGTGCCTCCCAGAGAATCGTATGCAGTAATAGCCGTTGAGAAATTGTAATTGGCAGGGTCATTATCTATGCCGTCTGCATTTCCATCAAGAGTGAAGGCAGCAGCCGGCGCAGCTGATGCTGCATCAAGGTTTATTGCAACATTAACCGCAGTAGTCATATTAGCCGGAGATTGTGTTGTCGCTATCATCAGATCGCCAATGGTTCCAGTAATATTGCCAGCTGCGTCAGCGAGATAGCCTTGCAGAATCAGGCCGTCAGGGTTGACAATGTTTCCATTTCTGTCCATCGAGAACAGACCTGCTCTGGTATAATACCTCCCGCCGTTTTCTGCAACAACAAAAAATCCGTCACCGTCAATCGCAAGATCTAGAGCGCTGGCTGTAGTCTCGAACGATCCCTGAGTAAATAATGGCGATATATTGCTTATCAGAACGCCGCGGCCTACCTGCGAGGAACCGGCTATGCCGGTTATGGTCTGGCTAAGCACGTCGCCAAAGGAAACCCTGCTCCCTTTAAACCCTATAGTGTTCAAATTTGCAATGTTATCACCTATAACAGAAAGTGATGTGCCGTTTGCATTCATACCGCTTATTGCTGTATAAAGCGATGTTAACATCTTAACCTCCTTAATTTATTTTTTCTTCGCTTATGCGAATCTCTGATATCTGGCTTAAACTGATTTTTGCATTGTCGTCAATCATAAGATAAGTTCTGTTATCTTCAAATGTAATGCCTGTTACAATCCCAGTTCTCTGTGTTGAATCGTCCCGATTCTCTGAAAATTTGACAGTCTTGCCTAACAGACCGGTTGTTAATGTATTCTGTAATGAATTCTGATAAAGCAGCATGTCTTTCAGATATTTGTTCATATTGGTCAGTTGCTCTAATGAACTAAACTGTGTAAGCTGTGAAGTGAACTCTGTTGTATCCATTGGATTTAATGGATTCTGATAGCGGAGATTGTACACAAACAACTTCAGAAAATCATCTTTCCCGAATTCTTTGACAGGTGAATTAGACGATCCACTTTGCATACCGTATTGGGTAGTTGCTCCTGTTATTTCCATCTCTCCTCCTTTTTAAATAAATATATTTACAAGTCTGTTATTACTATCCTGATCTGCTCCAATAATATTCGTTAATATCATTTCTTTAAACCTTAAAGACTGCCTCTTTTGTGATTCTCTTTCTCCAGACCATCTGCCATCTTCGAGTAAAACAGAGAAATCTCCAATATTAAGGCCATCTTTTAAAAGTGAATTAATAATATAATTCATATTATTTCCTATGAGATTTCTCAAAGTATCGTCTGTGGCATTTATAAGCGCATGTATTATCCCCTTTTCCATACTAAGATTAATGTTGAGTTTGCCTATGCCCTCATGCTCAAATGTCACAGTCAGTCTGTTGCTGTCCTTAGCAACATAAATTCTGTTATCAAGGCTATCAATAGTGTTTTGAACATCTAATAAAGCAGCAGATGAAACATGATTTCTGGCGGGAACTGTATGCTGCTCCATATCAGACTGCAAGCTGGGCCAATATCCTCCGTTTTGTATAAGCAGTTCATGTTTCAGCATCTTATCCTCAAGCTTATTAAAAGGCAGAATGTCAGCGGTTATTGCTTTCTCATTAGCAGAGTAATTAACTGTATGTCTTGGGATTATTTCTTCAGGGTTTTTCGTACTCTCTGAAAATGTGCTGTTCATAAGCAAATCGTTCTGATCGGAAATCAGTTCATTACTAAGGTCATGATATAAAAGGCTTTTTCCCGGAGTATTCATATCGCTGTTATCCGAGAGGGTTTCCTCAAATTCATTAGACAATTGCGCAAAGCTCTCGTTTTCACTGACAGGAATTGCATCGGCTTCAGCCATCTGTAAATCATCAGAACTGTTTTGCAAATCAAATCGAGACGAGTCTGAGGCATAAATATCCTGCTTGTTTATTGCAATGGCATTCTTTGGACAAACCTGAAAATTTCCAGGCAATTCCTGTTTTCCAGCAATAATATCAGTTATGGCTGTTAAAAGACTGCCGTAGATTGAGGAAATTTCAGTGCCGAACCTGCAATCATGGATTTCAGCCTTAATGTCGTCCAGATCTTTGCATTTTATTTTCAGCTTGATGTTATTATCCTGACCAGGCGGCAGTTTAAGGGATCCATTGGGGTTGTTTTCTTCAGTAAATCTAATGTCATTTTCAGATATGCCGAGAAGATTTGCTTGCAGATTAAAAACAGAATCAAAAGCTTTAGAAGTCTTATTATAAGTTAGAGATGGGCTAATTTGTTGCGATAAAAGTGAATCAATAAGATGGCAAAAACCGGATTCTTTCTCGGCATCTTCATTGAGCAGCTGTTTTTCAACATCAGACAACTGTCTGTTATCTACTCCGGTCAACTGCGTCATAAATGTAAGCATATCTGTCATGTCTTCAAAAAGATAGCAACAACTATGCCTGAAAGACAATCAATCTCAGGAAGCGAAAAAAAGATCAGTTTTTGGTCATCGTTGCAGTTCCATTTACTTGTTGAGTACAGGCTAATTTTATATAAAAGGCATAATCGAGAAGCAACAATGATAACCATTTTAACCTTCGTTAAAATATCAGATTTCTGAGAAAAACTTTCCTGATATGGAAAATTTTTCTTGGTCATAATACTAAAGTTTTAGCTGATATATGCCGATTCTAATAGTAAGGACTGATCTATTACTTATAATGACGGAATATGATGTAAAAAAATACTTGAAAAATCTTAAGGGTTTATCAACTATTCCATCCCTTTTGGGGAAAATTCTATCTATAGTCGGCGATGAGAATTCATCGCATGAGGATCTCTATAGATTGATCTCCCATGACCAAACTCTTGCTGAAAAAGTATTAAGGCTTGCAAACTCAGCGCTTTTTGGCCATTCAGGGGGGGTAAAGGACATAAAGCAGGCCATAATCTTTCTCGGCTATGACAGAATAAAATCTATTGCTATTGGAATGAGCGCCTTGGATATCCTGCCAACTCACACTTCATTCGACATTAAAAGCCTCTGGATCCACAGCTATGAAGTGGCTTTTTTATCCGCCGCCATATCGGATATAGTACCGGTCACATCTCCTAGGGAATGTTTTCTATCAGGGTTATTCCATGATATCGGAAGGATTATCTTTTATAACATAGACAACAAAAAGTTTATGGAAATCGAAGTCACAGACGATCTCCTTGAAAAAGAGAAGGAAATATTTGGCTGCACTCACGCAGATGCAGGAGCATTGTTTGCAGAAGAAGCTAATATGCCGTCTGAGATCATTTATACTACCAGGTGTCATCACAAGCCTTCAATGGCAACTGATTTCAGAGATGCTGTCTCCATAGTTTCACTCGCAGAGGCATTATCCCGCTGGTTCAGCCCAAGGATAGAGGATGATGGAATCTGGACAGAAGAGCACAACGCAATTCTCCTTGAATTTTCGATGAACAACGATGGAATAGCCTTACTGAAAGAAAAATTTAATATGGCAAGGGGTGAAATTGAAAACTTTTTTGCCCATTAGCGAAAAGGAATCATGACAGTCAGAGATATAATTTTAAATAGCTGCGATATACCTGTCGTGCCTGCGATAGCCGTAAAAATTATCAGAGCTATCGATAATCCCAAAACCAGTCTTGAAGATTTACAGAAAGTTATAATGTCAGATCAGTCGCTTGCCAGCCGTGTGCTTAAAATTGCAAACTCTGCATTCTATGGACGTCAAAATATTGACACCATATCAGAGGCTGTCGTAACTATGGGGTTTGACGCAATCAGAACGCTCGCGCTTGCGGTTTCGACCAGAGAGGTTTATAAAAATTTCGGCACAATTGAACAAAAACTATGGGAACACAGCCTCGGCGTCTCCATAGCAGCAGGAATAATCTCCAGCGAAGCCTCCTGTATCAAAAAGGAAGAGGCTGTTGTGGCAGGGCTTTTGCATGACATAGGCAAGGCCGTGATGAATAATAATGAGCCGGAGAGATTTAAAATAATGACACAACAGGTTTATGATAACAGGGTATCCTATGAATCAATAGAAGAGGGAATATTCGGATACAGCCATGCAGAAGCGGGTTATATATTGGCTGAAAAATGGGAGTTTCCGCCAGTGCTTTGCAATGCCATACTGGAGCATCATACCTTCAAGTCAAAGAAACAAGCTCCTGATGAAAAACTGCTATGCGCAATTGTCGCATTATCAGATGCACTTTGTGTTAAACTTGGTGTTGGGTACAGAGGACCGAGAGGAGACTTGAATTGCGGGGAAGAAGAGCTTAGAGCAATATTAGGAATCAGCGAAGAGAGGTATTATGAGATAACATCTCTTTTCAAAATTGCCTATATGGAAGAAAAACTTTTATTATTATAAAATAATATGTCTGTAGAACAAATAAAGAGAGTTTTCTGTACTCCAACAGTCAAGAGAGAGGAACGCACCGGTCTATCTCAAAAGAAAAAACAAAAACATCTGAAAAAAGAAGAAAAAGAAGAAAACAGGAAAATAGATATCAGGGTCTGAAATGATTA
>CAZBSJ010000021.1:0-1997 GCA_964494165.1 uncultured Nitrospiraceae bacterium | reverse complement strand
AAAAAGAAGAAAAAGAAGAAAACAGGAAAATAGATATCAGGGTCTGAAATGATTAAAAAATTACTGAAAAATATAAAAATCAAAAAACAAAGGCGCACAACGCCCGAAGTTGCGGAGATCACAGAACTGATAAACTTAATGTCAGGCAGGATCGAAAAAAACATTGAAACATTGCAGGCCATAGAAGTGTCTGTCGATAAAAAACTAAAGCTGCTCGAACGGCTTACAAATCAAACAGAACCTCCAAAAACTCCCATAAATGATGTTAATAGAAACAAAGAGATCATCGATCTTATACAGAAAGGCATGAAAATCGACGAAATTGCTGATTACTTTGACATATCCCGCGGCGAAGTGGAATTTATCCTTAATTTCCACATGCAGCAATCTTCAGCAGATCCCCGCAGATAAATAGTTTAAAGGCAAAATTTAACCGTAACTGGAAAATTTTTCCCCTTAGCATAAAGAGTTCTCTTTTGATTTCAATAAGCAAATAACAAAAAACCCTTAAATATTGACTGCTTTATCAATATTTGCGAAACTGGCATCACGCTTGCTTAAGAGCAGAGCATGTATAAAGGAATCTACATAGCGCTCTCAGGAGCCGTACTAAAAAATACACAGATGGAGATTATATCCCAGAACCTCTCAAATGCCGGAACCGTAGGATATAAGGCGGATTCACTATCATTTAAAAATTATCCAATACCTCAGGACCTTGTAAGTCTCACCCCAGATGGGAGAGCTATGAGTGATATTTCTTCTTATAGCACAGATTTTTCAAACGGGAACCATACTTATACAGGTTCTCCCTTGGATGTTGCTATTGAGGGTAGCGGATTCATAGCACTTGAAGGAAACCGATATACGAGAAGCGGTGATCTCAAAAAAGACAAAGAGGGTTATCTGACGACACAAAACGGCATAAAAGTCCTTGGCAATGCAGGCCCCATACGCCTGCCTGAGGGACAGATACAGATTGACGAAACAGGCTTGATATATGTAAACGGCATATCAACAAATTCTATAAAGATAGTTGATTTTACACAGACAGCCAAACTTACAAAAATCGGCGAAGGAATATTTACCTCTTCAGAAGCAGGCTTGAAATCAAAGTCTACATTGAAACATAAATACACTGAAACATCGAATGTAAATGTTGTAAAAGAGATGGTTAAAATGATCTCGACTCTTCGTGAATTCGAGACTTATCAAAAAGTTATCCAGACCTTTGACGAGGCATCATCCAAAATAAACAATGAGATAGGGAGGATTTAAATGATACGGTCATTATTTATATCAGCAACAGGTATGGAAGCGCAAAAACTGAACATAGATGTAATAGCGAACAATCTTGCCAATGTAAACACTGTAGGCTATAAAAAGAGCCGCGCAGACTTCCAGGACCTTATTTATCAGGATATAAAAACACCTGGCGCAACATCAGCCGAAGGCGCGCAATTGCCAACAGGCATTCAGATAGGACTTGGCGTCAGGCCTGTTGCTGTTCAGAAAATATTTCAGCAGGGCGATTTTACACACACAGGAAACAGCCTTGATCTCGTTATTGAGGGAGACGGGTTCTTTCAGATATCGATGCCTGACGGGACGATTGCATATACCCGCGCAGGCACATTCAAACTAGACAGTGAAGGACAAATAGTAAATTCAGAAGGCTACGCATTGGAGCCTTCTATAACCATCCCTGCAAATACGCTGAGCATAACAATAGGTTCGGATGGAAATGTTTCTGTAATGCAGGCAGGAAGCGCCACTGCAACAGAGGTGGGAGAAATCGAACTTGCCCGTTTTACAAATCCCGGAGGATTGAAACCAATCGGCAAAAACCTATATGCTCCCACTGCTTCATCAGGCGAAGCAACAACAGGGACTGCCGGTTCAGAAGGCATAGGGACTATAGCGCAGGGGTTCATTGAGATGAGCAATGTAAACGTTGTGGAAGAAATGGTAAATATGATAGTCAGTCAGAGGGCATA
>CAZBSJ010000020.1:11326-13808 GCA_964494165.1 uncultured Nitrospiraceae bacterium | reverse complement strand
ATCCCAGAACCAGTATAAATTTTTGTATTTATTCACAATGCAGGCAAAGATCCTGCATTGTGAATAAAATCCTGAGCATCATAGTCTTACAGGAACATTTTTAGCCTTAAGATATTCCTTTGCCTCTTTTATTGTATATTCCCGGTAATGGAATATCGATGCTGCGAGTGCCGCGTCTGCCTTGCCGTTTATGAGCCCTTCATAAAGATGCTCCAGAGTCCCGACGCCCCCAGATGCGATTACAGGAATAGATACCGCCTCTGCAATAGTCCTTGTAAGCTCAATATCATACCCGTCCTTTGTGCCGTCCCTGTCCATGCTTGTAAGAAGTATCTCACCTGAGCCAAGTTCCTCCATCTTTTTTGCCCATTTAACAGCATCTATCTTTTTCATCCTTCTTCCGCCATGCGTTGATATCGCCCACCTCATGCCTTTGATATCTGCGTTGTCCTCGAGCAAAACATCTTTTAATTCCGGATCATTAAACCATTTCTCATCATCAACATAGGTCATGTCTTTCACTGCCCTCTTGGCATCTATTGCAACAACAATGCACTGGCTTCCGAATCTCTCAGCCGCCCTTTTTACGAAATTAGGGTCTTTTACTGCGGCAGTATTTATCGAGACCTTATCACAACCTGACTTTAAAAGCTCTCTTATGTCATCCAAGGTTCTTATGCCGCCGCCCACTGTCAGAGGCATAAAGACCTCTTCCGCTGTATGCTTTACGATATCCAGTATGATGTTTCTTTTTTCGTGCGATGCGGTTATGTCAAGGAACACAAGCTCGTCTGCTCCCTGCTCATCGTAAAACTTGGCGTTCTCAACAGGGTCGCCTGCGTCCCTGAGATTCAAAAAGCTTACGCCTTTAACTACCCTGCCGTCTTTTACGTCAAGACATGGAATTATACGCTTAGCAAGCATCTGACATCACCCTTTCATTAGATATTCCAGAAGTTCTTCTTCCTTTTTTCTCATCTTCCTGTCCGCATACCCGCCCTGTTCATGATCGTAGCCAAGCAGATGCAGGAGACCATGAATAATAAGCCGGTTTAATTCTCTGCTTAATGAATGGCCGTATTCAACAGCCTGTCTTTTTGCTGCCTGCAGATTAATGACTATGTCGCCTAATAGAACCCTGTCGTCCTGCGGAAATGAAAGCACATCTGTTGTTTTATCCATCCCGCGGTATTTGGAATTCAGAGTCTTTATCCTGCTGTCATTTACAAAAAGAATGCTTATCTCAGTATCTTCAAACCCAAGAAACCTGAGCGCTTTTTCTATATTACTTTTTACTTTCTGCCGGCTTATCTTTATCTGTCTTTGCTGGTTCTTTATTAGGACCTTCATTGCCCTGTTTGGGAGCCTCTATTGTTTTCTGCGGACTGCCGTTGAAATTAAATCCCGGATAATCTACCCTCTTATGGAGAATGCCTGTAAGCGTATACGCGAAACGGTTCTTTATCTCTGATATGTCCTTGAACGTAAGTTCGCACTGATCGAGCTGTCCGTCGAGAAAGATATGGTTTATTATCCTGTCCACCAAAGCTGATATCCTTGCAGGCGTTGGCTCGTTAAGCACCCTTGATGCAGCCTCAACTGCGTCTGCCATCATTACCAGCGCAGCCACCCTGCTCTGAGGCGGCGGGCCCGGATACTTATACTCGCCCTCGCTTATCTCACGGTCGCTCTGCTGTTCCTTTGCCTTCTGGTAGAAATATGTCATTAGTGTAGTGCCGTGATGCTGCTGTATTATGTCTATTACCGGTTCAGGCAGCTTGTGCTGTTTTGCAAGCTCTATTCCTTCCTTTACATGCGAAGCAATTATCATGCTGCTCATGTGCGGAGTAAGCTTTTCGTGCTTGCTCAGAGAGCCGCTCTGATTCTCGATGAAATATTCAGGCATCTTTGTCTTTCCTATGTCATGGTAATACGCGCTGACCCTGCCCAATAAAGGATTTACCCCTACCACCTCTGCTGCTGCCTCCACAAGATTTCCCACAATCACGCTGTGGTGATATGTTCCAGGTGCAGTGATCATAAGGTTCTTCATCAAAGGCTGCTCAAGATCAAGGAGTTCAAGAAGGCTTATGTCAGTAGTAACCTTGAAAATATGCTCGAGGATGGGAAGCATCACTGATACTATTGCTATTATGCTGACGCCTGAAGAAAAGGCAAACATTGCCGATGCCATCATCTTTGAAGATGAGACATCTCCGGCAAAAAGGAGCAGTATGCTTGCTGTAAAGGCATTTATCAGCCCGACATAAAAACCAGCCTTAAGAATTGCCGAGCGCCTCTTGCATCTTATTACGCAGAATGCCGCGGTTAAGCTTCCTACAAATGCGTATACTGAAAAAAACGCGTCATTAAGCCATACCCCTGTCAGCAAACTCACGATAAAGGAGAAGACTATTGCTGTGTGAAAGTCAAAAAGCAGTGTGACCAGCATTGCGCCTGCCGGTATCGGCAGCCCGAAGAT
>CAZBSJ010000020.1:4861-11226 GCA_964494165.1 uncultured Nitrospiraceae bacterium | reverse complement strand
ACCTTCTTATATCTAAATTTTTATTCCCTTTAAGAAGTTTCTGTATGCCTTCTCTCATGTTTCTCATAAGCCCTGATTATTGCCTGTACGAGTTTATGCCTCACAACATCCCTTTCTGAAAAATATACTACCTTAATCCCCTCTATATCAGATAAAATCTTGTCCGCCTCAATAAGTCCTGACGTCTTTCCTGCCGGAAGGTCTATCTGTGTGATATCCCCTGTTATCACTGTCTTGGAGCTGAAGCCCAGCCTTGTAAGATACATCTTCATCTGCTCTGATGTTGTATTCTGCGCCTCATCCAATATTATAAACGAATCATTAAGCGTCCTGCCTCTCATAAAGGCAAGAGGGGCTATTTCTATAATGCCGCGTTCGATAAGCTTGCTTGCTTTCTCAACCTCCATCATGTCAAATAAGGCATCGTACAAAGGCCTCAGATAGGGATTTACCTTTTCGAACATGTCTCCGGGAAGAAAGCCGAGCCTTTCTCCTGCCTCTACAGCCGGCCTTGCAAGCACTATCCTGCTAACCTGTTTTTTCAGGAATGCGTTTATTGCCATGGCCATGGCAAGGTATGTCTTTCCTGTGCCGGCCGGGCCTATTCCGATAACAATGTCAAAATTTCTTATTGCCTCTATATACTGCCTCTGTGTCTCTGTCTTTGGTATTATGAACCGCCTCTTGGAAGAGACAGGCACGTTATTCAGGAACAGTTCCTTCAATGATGTTTCCTGTCCTGATGCAACTGACCTGATGGCATAACGGATGTCTTCAGGTTTAAGCAGATATCCGTCTGAGCTTATAGAACGCAGTTCCTCTATCAGCCTTTCTGCCTTCTTTGCAGGCTCAGGCTCTCCCTGAATAAAAATCTTATTGCCTCTGAAGCTTATAGAAACCTTAAAGGCTTCCTCTATCAGCTTAAGATTCTTATCAAGGCCGCTGTAGAGAAAGCCAATCTCTTTTTCGCTGTCAACTTCCAGCTCTAAAGTTACCGTGACGCCTCCTTTTTAGCTGCCGGGCTTTTTTCTGCTTTATTGGCATCTTCGTTCTTTAACGTAACAAATGCGTTGAGTCCTTCAATCTTTTTCAGTTTGATTGCCAGGACCTCTGCATCTTCCCTTTTAGCAAACTCGCCTGTCCTTACTTTAAAGAGCTTCACATTCTGTGAAAGCGTGGTCTTTTTAATATAAACCTTGTATTTCTTATCTTCCAGCTTACGCTTAAGCGCATCAGCATCTTTCTGATTTTTAAATGCCCCAACCTGTACAGTGTAGATATCCGTATCTTCAACAGGCTTTGTCATTTTAACAGGAGGCGGTGCAGTCTCTTTTTTTGTGGCTACCTGTAATGGAGCTGCCTTAACGACATCGGCCTGTGGAGCTTTTTTTGCCTCTTTCTTAAAGTCTTTTGTCTCTTCAAGCTGTTCAAAAATACTGTCTGTGGTCAGCATCTCCTCTTCCTTTTGAGGCTGCTCAGAGACCACTGTCTCCTCATATTCCTGTTGTTTTGGCAATGCCATAAACTCAGCCTGCTGCCTGTCCTTAACAGTTGCCTTGCCGACAAAGTATCCAAGGACAAAGCTAACTGCCGAGGTAATGACCAAAACCACAATTATAATCGTCCTGCCTGAGGACAAGCTATTTTTCCCCTTTTGCTTTGCCCGGCTTTGTCATAAGATAAGCATAGCATCGCCGTAAGAGAAAAATCTATATTCACCGGCAATTGCTGTATCATATGCTCTCTTCAGTTTTTCTATTCCGCAAAGGGCAGCAGTCAGCATTAGAGGAGTCGAACTGGGAAGATGAAAGTTTGTGACCAGCGAGTCAATACATTTAAAACCATATCCCGGATAAATAAATATATCAGTGGTTCCGCTGATCTGCTTTGCCCCGGCCGTTTGGTGTAAGCCTTTGTTAACATATCTGCCGCTCATAAGCCCTTCCAAAGCCCGTGTCGTAGTAGTGCCTACAGAGATTATTTTATTATTTGACGCCTTTGCGCTTTTTATCTCTTCGATTATGTCCGTATCTATGCTGAAATATTCGGGATCCATCTTATGTTTCGTGACATCCTCAGTCCTGATAGGCTTAAACGTGCCTATGCCGATATGAAGGGTAATATATCTGACCTTAATCCCTTTTTCTTCAATTTTGCCGAGCAGTTCTTTAGTAAAATGGATGCCGGCAGTGGGTGCGGCTATCGAGCCTTCTTTTGCCGCATAAACTGTCTGGTATGTCTCTTTATCCTGAGGCTCGGGTTTTCTTTTAATATATGGCGGCAGAGGCATATCCCCGTATCTCCAGAGCAATTCCCTCAAATTCCCCGAATGCTCAAAATAAGCAGTGCCGTTCTTTATGGTTACAGAAAGGTCCTCCGCTATCACCAGCCTTCCGTTATAGTCTTTTTTGGATAATATCTCCCATGCATCATGACCGGCCTCTTTAACAAGCAGAAACTCTATCTTTCCTCCGGAAGGTTTAATGCCTGTAAGCCTTGCAGGGAAAACCCTGGTATTATTAAGCAGAAGGATATCACTTGGATTAAGATAATCAGGAAGGTTATGAAATCTCCTGTGTTCTATGCTGCCGTTTCTGTGAAGTACGAGCAGTCTCGAATCATCTCTTTTTTCAGAAGGATTTTTTGCTATCAGAGATTCAGGAAGGAAAAAATCAAAATCAGCGACCTTCATATAAACGGATTTCTGTTCCTGGATAAAAGTAGGCCAGGATCTCTCTGTAATTCATTCCTTTCTTTGCCATTTCAAGGGCGCTCCATTGGCATAGGCCAACACCGTGACCATAGCCTTTGCCTTCAAATATCATCCGGTCTCCATTCCTGGTCATCTTAAAATTAGTGCTGGGAAGCCTCTGCCATCCAAGCATCTTTCTCAGTTCAGCAGCCCTGACCACGCGCTGATTAGACTCAGTTGTTATGCTAAGCTCTTTTACCCTTCCTGTAGAGGTATGCGATACAACTGTAATGTCCTTTATAGCCGACACATTCAATGCCTTCTCTATCTCTGATATCTGTATCTTCTTCTCCCACATGGAATATGGCGAGCTGTCGCAGCTCGCAGCTACAGACCTGAAATACGGATAACTCTTTCCGAACACTTCTTCAGGGAGTTCTGTCTTTTCACCTGCTGTTGAATGGTAAAAGGCTTCTATTGGTTTGCCTTCATAGGTAAGTATTTCGCCTGCTGTCTTATTTACCGCAGAGGCTATTGTCTCATCAGTAGAGTTCCCCTTATAAACCTGATGCAGTACTGTCGAAGTAAGATGGTAGTATGAATTGCCGTTCATCATCTTTTGATAAACAGCATAAGTCCTTGATATGACGGCCTGAGCCTTCATCGCCTCCGTTTCCCAGTTCGTGCCTATCTCAGCCCTTGTAACGCCTTTGACATATTCCTCCAAAGGCACTTCATTTACAACATAGAGGCCGTTTTGCCCCTTCCATACTTCAATCCCGCCCTTATAGTGGTTTCCGCCAAAGAAAAGATCCCCGTTCATGTTCTTGCTTATCTTTTCCAACTGCTCGTTCTTTTCAGGCATGCGGGGGGATTTATCATCCATTATTAATACCTTTATTGTGTCTGCTGATGCAAATGATGAATGATGCATGATGAACGATACAAGAATAAATATAGCTATAAAGATATACCCTTTTTTTAAACTAAATCCTGAAGCCTGTCCCTTTAATCCTGTCATTTACTTCCTCCCGAATATCCAAAAAATCAATGTAATAATCAGACTTATGATAATGCTTGTTGCCAATGGGAAATAAAGAGTGAAATTCTTTTTCTGTATCAGGATGTCTCCCGGCAGTTTGCCAAGCCAGGGGAACTTCCCTGTCAGAAGAAGCAGCGCGCCGACAGCACTAATAATAAGTCCAAGCAGTATCAGAAATCTTCCTATGTGCTGCATGCCGTCAGTCATTTCTATGCTTAAGCTTTCACCTTTTCTGCGTATCTTTCCATCTCAGAATAAATGCATCCGCAGAATTTTTGCCTGTAGAGACCGAGTTTTCTCGAGAGGGCAACGCCTTCATTCCATCCAGGCCTGAAATCTTCCATATAAAACGCCACTGAGTGTTTTCTCCCCATTTTTTCCGCTATTTCTATTATAACATCAAACTTCTGGTAAGGGCTTGCCAAAAGTGAGGTAGTAAACGCGTCAAACTGCATCTCCCTTGCCTTTTTTGCAGTCTCATCAAGCCTCATCTCATAACATATCCGGCAGCGGTCTTCGCCCCCGTTATTTGTCTTCTGAATGAATTCCTTAAGGCCGTAATAGTCTTTGTATGCTATTTCCAGATTCCACAAATTCTGGAGCTGCTTTACGGCATTTAGACGTAAGGCATATTCGCCGTAGGGATGGATGTTGGGGTTAAACCAGAATCCTGTAATGGAGAAATCCTTTTCTGAGAGGCTCTTAACCGGATACAAAGCACAGTTAGAACAACAAAGATGCATCAGCAACTTCATAACTTATTATAAGTTATTTGAGGAGTTTTTCTACAGTCGGAAACAGGCCTATATTCGTATGCGGCAGGAAAAGCGCTGACATGTATTCGTCCATGAAGTTCCTTGATACGGATAGTTCCATGTATGTCATCTTGGAGGCTATATCCTCAGCCTCTTTACGCAGATGCCCTGACAGCAGGCAGAGGTAAGCGCCGGTGATTGATGTATTGCCGAGAAATCTGAATTTCTCTTTTGGAATGTCCGGGAGCATCCCGAGGATAACAGCCCTGTCAACATTAAGATAATTGCCGAATCCTCCTGCAACATAAATTTTCTCGATGCTGTTCAGCTCAAAACCGACTTCTTTAATAAGCAGTGCTATCCCGGCGTAAATCGCTGCCTTTGCCCTCAGGATATTCTCTATATCAACCTCTGTAAGAACAACCTCCTTCTCTCCTTTACAGAAAAGGAACTCCGGGCCGTCGCTTCCCTCTCTTATCCTGTCAGTCTTAATCTCACGAATAAACTTTCCCTTCTGGTCAATAATCCCTGCCAGAAACATCTCTGATATGGCGTCAATCATTCCGGAGCCGCAGATGCCTATCGGCCTTGAATTGCCTATTACGCCCAATTCAGGCTCATAATTTGTACGGTTTATTTTTATTGCTTCTATTGCACCCTCTGTTGCACGCATGCCATGCTTTATGCCGCTTCCCTCAAAACAAGGGCCTGCCGAGCATGCGGCTGTCACAAGCCACTCATTATTGCCTACCGCAATCTCACCATTAGTCCCTATATCCATAAAAAGTGCGATCTCAGTGTTTCTGTGCATGCCTGAGGCAAGAACGCCTGAAACAATGTCTCCGCCAACATAGCTTGCAACAGAAGGAAGCGTATAAACAGGCGCCTGATTATTGATATGAAGCCTTCCTGTTCCTGCCCGCCATATCGGGAATGTATTCATTGTCGGGATATACGGCTCCTCCCTTATATACTGCGGGGTAAGCCCCCAGAAGATATGAGACATTGTCGTATTCCCGGAGATGACTGCCGATTCCACGCAGTCCCTGTTTATATTATTTTTATCAATAATGGTCCTGATAAGATTATTGATATCTTCGACAACAGCCTCCCTGAGCTCCTGAAGCCCGCCATGTTCTGTTGCATGTATTATCCTGGTGATGACATCATCACCGTATCTTATCTGGGAATTATATGTAGAACCTGCATCTATAAGCTTGCCGTTCATAAGACTAATAACATAAACAACAACAGTGGTTGTGCCTATATCAACTGCAATCCCGTATCTCGCAATGTCGCCGCATGAGGTAAGGAATATAGCCTCTGGTCCATCCACATATGCTAGATTGACTTTCCAGTCTGTGGCCCTTAATTTGTCTGCCATTGATGATACAAAGCCGTGGGAGAATCTCATTCCCTTAATGCCTTTTAGTTCGAGCCCCCTTTTCAGCCTTTCGAGGTCGCTTATATGGTCGTCTATTGTCGGAGGAGGCAGTTCAATACTAATCCTCTTTACTATAGGAGAAGTCTCATCAGTGAGTGACTTCAAAAGCTCGACCAGATCTTTGGATTTTGAAAGAGCTATCTTATCCCCTATGATAAGGCGGGATTCTTCCAAAATCTCCAGAGACAAATCTTCTTCCGGAAAGGTCTGGCAGGCAAGTATAATCCCTTTTTCACGGTCTTCCTGAGAAAGCTTTCCGCCCTTAGACGTCCTGTATTTTCCGCCAAGCACTTTTACACGGCATTTTCCGCATGTTCCTTTTCCGCCGCATGAGGCAACGAGAAACATCTCATGCCTTTTAAGCGCACTTAGAATGCTTTCGCCGGGTGTTACTGGAATGTTCTTGCCTGTGGTAAGTGTAATGTTCATCTG
>CAZBSJ010000020.1:2909-4761 GCA_964494165.1 uncultured Nitrospiraceae bacterium | reverse complement strand
CCTGCCATCTCAACGAGCTTCTCTGCTATCTGGACAGCATTAAGAGCAGCGCCTTTTCTTAGGTTATCCGCAACTATCCACATGTTAATGCCGTTTTCTATTGACTCGTCCTGCCTTATCCTGCCCACATATGTCTCATCCTTGCCGGCTATGCTCACAGGTAATGGATAGACATTCTTCTCAGGCGCATCAAATACAACAATGCCAGGCGACTTCGAGAGTAGTGACCGCACTTCATTTGGTGTTATCTTTTTCTCTGTCTCGATATTCAGGCTCTCAGAATGGCACCTGAATACAGGGACGCGCACAGTTGTAGCAGTCAATCTTATGGCATTATCGCCCATTATCTTCTTTGTCTCATTCACCATCTTCATCTCTTCCTTTGTATAGCCGTTCTCGAGGAACTTGTCTATATGCGGAAGTATGTTAAAGGCTATCTGATGCGGATATACATTGCACTTTATATCTCTGAAATTCAGCAGGTCTGTTGTCTGCTGAAGGAGTTCATCCATAGCCTTCTTGCCTGTGCCTGAAACTGACTGGAATGTGGTGACAACAACCCTTTTTATCTTTGCAGCATCATGTATAGGCTTCAAGACCACAACCATCTGAATGGTCGAACAGTTAGGGTTTGCGATAATCCCCTTATGCCATTTGAGGTCATGGCTGTTCACCTCAGGAACTACCAAAGGAATCTCAGGGTCCATTCTCCACTGGCTCGAATTGTCAACAACGACACAGCCTGACTTGGCAGCTATCGGCGCCCATGTCTTTGACCTCTCAGCGCCTGCAGAGAAGAGCGCGATATCAATGCCCTTGAATGAATCGTCTTTCAGGGCTTCAACATTTACCTCACTGCCCTGGAATTCAAGGGTCTTGCCTTCAGAGCGTTCTGAGGCAAAAAGTCTCAATTTTTCAACCGGGAAATCCCTCTGCTCAAGGGTTTGAATCATTTCATTCCCGACAGCTCCTGTAGCGCCTACTACAGCAACAACATATTCTTTCTTTTTCTTAAGCATCTGCTTCAATCCTTTCCGACAAGTATTTCCGAATTTAATAATTTATCACAGAGACAGAGAAAATTTCTATCTCTCTGTTATGCAATTAGCATACAAAATTTAGGTGGGCAGTTTTTTGCAGCAGGGCTGGATTGAGGCAAAATTCACGGGTCTATAGCAATTAGTGGCAGTCCTGAAGACTGCCACGGCAGTTGTCTTGCTTAAAACAACGACTAACTTCAGCATTTAGACTGCATGTAAAGGTAGTTTAATTTTGTCGAAAAACAGTCCTGCTGCATATTCAAGCCTAAATTTAAGATAATAATGACGCAATAGATTATAACAGCATTTTTGGCTATAAATTAAGCTTCCAGTCATAAACCTATCCGAACAAACATGATAAACTTAATTAATGTCTGATAATCCAAGAAGAATCTTTACCCTTGGCACAAGCAGAAGGAGCGAGGAGGATTTTATAGAGATCCTCCTAAACTATGACATCCGGACTGTCATTGATGTGCGGAGCTTTCCAAAAAGCAGGATACCAACCTTTACGAGAAGCTATCTTGAGAATCTTTTACTTCGTGAAAACATAAATTATGTATTTTTAGGCAGAGAGCTGGGCGGTTTCAGAAAGGGCGGTTATGAAGCCTATACAGATACAGAAAAATTCAGGGAAGGGATAGATATGCTTGAATCTCATGCCTGTGGTGACAATGCCGTGATAATCTGTGCTGAAAAATTTCCATGGAAATGCCACAGGAGGTGGATCGCAAGAGAGCTGCATAAACGCGGATGGCACATAGAACATATAATAGACAAAGGCAAGGTCTGGGTGCCAAAGTGAATCAGTT
>CAZBSJ010000020.1:0-2809 GCA_964494165.1 uncultured Nitrospiraceae bacterium | reverse complement strand
GTGTCCTCATCACAGTCATAAAGTATCTCTTTTACCTCCTGCACATTGCCTGAGGTCTCGCCCTTCATCCAGTATTTCTGCCTTGAGCGCGACCAGAAGTGCGTAAAGCCGGTATTTATTGTCTTATCAAGGGAGACCTTATTCATGTATGCCATCATTAAGACCTCTTTGGTATTAATGTCCTGTACAATGGCAGGGATTAAACCCTTATCATCGAATTTTAGTTCAGGTATCATAAGTCCTCCTCGCAGGAATTTTGTTTAATAGTATAAAACAAAAAACCACGAGTATTGCTTTTTTATATTGCTTTTCTGATAATGGATAATGATGAGGGAAGGGACTATTCAGGAAGCATTCTTCAGGATTTCTGAAAAGTGCAAAGACAATACTGCATTTAACTATTTTAACAATGGATGGGAAAAGCTTACTTACAAAGAGTTTTCAGCTCATTCAAAGGCAGTAGCATCCTATCTTATTAAAAAGGGTATCAAAAAATCCGACAGGGTCGCAATAGTTTCTGAGAACAGGCCGGAGTGGTGCATTTCTTACATTGGGATAGTAACAGCAGGGGCTATCGCAGTTCCGATTGATGCTCAGCTTCAATCCGAGGCAATAAAAAACATACTCCTCGACTCTGAGGCAAAAGTAGTATTCCATAGCTCAAAGACAGATGAGAATATTCAAAAAGTCATATCAGAGATTCGTACCAGCGAATTTGACATATTGCCGGTCAGTTTTGATTCAGAAGATTTTAGTAAATTAAAAGTTTCGGCAGAGTCTCCTGATTTACCTGAGACTAATCCAGAAGATATTGCATCGCTTATTTATACCTCAGGAACAACAGGCGCACCCAAAGGCGTGATGCTGACGCACAGGAATTTCTGCTCTGACGCAGAGGCATTGATTAAGGCAGCGGTAATCGGAGGCTCTGATAATGTGCTTTCCCTGCTCCCTCTGCATCATACATATCCGTTCATGTGCACGTTTATTGTGCCTGTTTTTTTAGGCGGGACGATTACTTATGCGCAAAGCTTGAAAGGCCCTGATATCATTTCAGCTATAAAACATAATGGCGTAACTATACTTATTGGCGTTCCTCAGCTGCTTGAGATGATCAGAAACGGGATTGTTAATAAGATAAAGCAGCTTCCTTCCTTTGTCTCAAAAGCCATGCTGGCTGTTCTGAAAATGAGCTTCACGATTAAATTCAATCTGCATATTAATCCCGGCAGATTGATCTTCAGGTCAGCACATATTGCTTTTGGTAGGCCGTTCAGGTTCTTTGCAAGCGGAGGCGCAAAGCTTGCGCCTGAAGTAATGAAAGACCTTGAAGCTATAGGGTTTACTGTACTTGAGGGGTACGGACTTACTGAGACTTCACCGGTTGTCACCTTTAATCCCATTGAGAAGAGAAAGTTAGGCTCAGCAGGAAAGCCCCTTGAAACAGTCTCGATAAAAATAATCGATTCGCAATCAGGCAGGGCATTAGGAGCAAATGAGGAGGGAGAGATCACAATTAAAGGGCCTATGGTAATGAAAGGATATTACAGGAACAAAGAGGCAACAGAACAGGTCCTTAAAGGCGGCTGGTTTTCGAGCGGAGACCTCGGATTTCTTGACAAAGAAGGATATCTCTTTATAACAGGCAGGATAAAAGAGGTCATAATCCTAAGTTCTGGTAAGAATATCTATCCTGAAGAGATAGAAAAGGCATTTCTGAAGATCCCATTGATTAAGGAAATATGCGTCTACGGTCTGGAAGATAAGGGACGGACAGATTCTATACAGGCATTAATAGTGCCTGATCTGGATTATGCAAAAAAACATCAGATAGGAAATCTCTATGAGGGATTACGCTGGGAGGTTGAGCGCGTTTCAAATACATTGCCATCATACCAGAGGATAAAAGGATTTACTTTGTTTCAAGATTCTTTACCAAGAACCCCTTTAGGAAAATTAAGGAGGTTCATGATTAAGGACATCGCAAAAGAGAAGACTGAAAAGCCAAAAGCAAGGGCTGAAGATAAAGGGCTTACGGCTGATGACACAGGTAAAAGGGTTATAAAATGCATTACTCCACTGCTTAAAGAAGAAATCAAGATACAGGGCAAGGACAATCTCGAGCTCGACCTGGGACTTGATTCATTGCAGAGGATAGAGCTTATCGCAGGTATCGAAAATGAATTCTCGATTAAACTCCCTGATACCTTCGCATCAGATGTCCATACTGTAGAGGACCTTGTTTCAAGGATAAAGACTATTGGCTGGCAACAGCCGTCAATCCCTTCAGAAGAACTTTCGGAAGAGGAGAAGAAAAAGGTTGGCCTTAAGCAAGGCAAAATAGAATGGTTTTTTATATCATTTTTACTTGGAGTTTTTAAATTACTGTTCAGGATATTTTTCAGGCTTGAGGTTAAGGGCAGAGAAAATATTCCTGACGCTCCTTTTATAATTGTCGCAAACCATACAAGTTATCTGGACGGCTTTATTGTTGGCGTAGGAGTGCCCTTAAGAATATTCAGGCTGCTTTATTTCCAGGGATTCCAGAAATATTTTAAAGGGATTCTGACATCTCTTTTTGCGAGACTTGCGCATATAATACCGATCGACCCTGAAACATACCTTAGCAGGGCATTCAAGCTTTCTTCATATATATTAAGCAGTAAAAGGTCGTTATGCATATTTCCTGAAGGCGGCAGGTCTTTTACAGGAGAGCTTATGGGATTTAAAAAAGGGATAGGCATCCTGGCCTTTGAAAATGACGTGCCTGTTGTTCCAGCCTTTATAAAAGGAGGCTATGATGTCCTTC
>CAZBSJ010000019.1:0-14317 GCA_964494165.1 uncultured Nitrospiraceae bacterium | reverse complement strand
AGGAGGTTTGATGAAGAAAATATTAATAGTTCCTATCTTTTTGATAATTGCATTCCTTACGATAAGAAGCAACTTCGGATTAATCGTAGAAAAAAAAGCAGCTGAACCTGTCGAGGCAGAAAAATACCGCCAGATAACCGGTAATATCGGAAAGGGCGAAAACCTCTTTTATATTTTTAAGAAATACGATTTGGACATAACCGAGCTTTTCAAGCTTCGCGAGGCATCAGCGAATATTCATAGATTGCGGGAACTGGCTCCGGGCCGCCACTATAAGATTACGGTAGATGACAGCAACCGCATAAATTCATTCGTCTACTGGATAGATGATGATTCAATTCTGAACATAATCCGCACTGACGCAGGATTTCATGCCGAAAAATTATCAATAGAATATGAAAAAAGAGTTTTGCATATAGGCGGAACAATAAAGAATAATCTTGTTGAGTCGCTGGAAGAAGGCAAAGAAAATCTCATGCTGGCCCTTCAGCTGTCAGACATATTTGCATGGGATATAGATTTTACGACTGACCTCAGAAAGGATGATGCGTTCAAAATCGTTGTAGAAGGCCTGTATCTGGACGGAGAATTTAAAAAGTACGGGGACATCCTTTCTGCCGAGTTTTTGAATAATGGCCAGACATATAATGCTTACAGATTTGAGCAGGACGGCAGCGGTGATTATTATGATTCAAACGGGAAATCTCTAAGAAAGGCATTTCTAAAGGCGCCGCTGAGTTTCAGGCGAATAAGTTCAAGTTTTTCCAAAGGGCGGCTTCATCCGATCTTAAAGATATACAGGCCTCATCACGGCATTGACTATTCAGCTCCTAAAGGCACTCCTGTTTCTTCTGTCGGTGACGGGACTGTAATTTTTTCAAGTTATAAGGGCCAATACGGAAAGCTTGTGATAATAAGGCATTCGAACGGATGGAAGACATATTACGGGCACCTTTTAGGATTCGGCAAGGGGATAAGAAAAGGAGTAAAAGTTCAGCAGGGCCAGATTATCGGCTATGTCGGAGACACAGGACTTGCAACCGGCCCGCATCTTCACTATGAGATGAGGGTTGACAATAAACCGATTAATCCGTCTTCTTTGAAGATATCCCGCGGAACGCCTGTTCATGAGAACCAGATGTCAAAGTTTTTGGAATTTAAGAACAGCATGGACATTCGGCTTGCTTCAATTACTCCCAAGGTTTTTGCGCGGTCAGAAGAATCAGAAGAACAGGATAAAGGAATATAATCCATAAATACAGCATTGAAGATTTTTTCATAACAAGGCAGATAAGAGATTATCTTTCAGTATGGTATGCTATGGAGAATAAAGGCAAAAATATTCTTGAGCTGTAATTTCTTTGAAGATGCAAGGATGTTTTCAATTTCATATTTGCAAATAAACAATTAAAGCTTTTAAGGAGAGGCTATGACAAAGAAAAACATTGGTTATCTGAGCTTAACAGGTTTGGGCATTTTGGTCCTTATAGCGTTTTCAACATCCCTGAACCTGTATGTTGAGTGGCTTTTCTTTAATGAGACCGGGTTTGCCACGATATTTATAAAAACAATTTCTGCTAAGATCACAGTTGCCTTTCTTTTCGGCAGCGTTTTCTTGTTATTTCTTCTAATAAACATAATCATTGCTGGCAGGTTTAATTTTCCGCGCAGGGAGTTCTTTGTAATCGAAGGCATAATCCATCCGGTCAGAACAGGCGGAATAGAAAAACTGGTTCAGCCATTAAGCATCATTGCAGCTGTTGCGCTGGCTTTTTTTGCAGGACAATGGGGAGTGCTGAAGTGGGAAGACTTTTTGCTTTTCAAAAACAGCCTTGACATGGGAAGCGCTGACCCCGTACTGGGCAAGGATATAGGATTTTATATGTTCAGGCTTCCGCTGATCGAAGGCATAAAAGGCTTCATCGGTTTCACCCTTGTCCTGTCACTGATAGTTTTGGCCGTAAATTATTTTCTGAGAGGCGGCATTGTTTTTGCAGAAAGAGGGCTTTCAGTTGATGCAAGGGTAAAAAAACACCTCAGCATTTTAGCCGGATTTTTTATTTTAAACATCGGGTTTGGTTTTTATCTCGACACATTCAGGCTATTGTTCTCAGAACATGGCATTATCTTTGGTGCCGGCTATGCCGATATTAATGCTAAGCTTTTCTTTTACAGGATACTTATATTTTTGACGCCTCTGGCCGGCATTCTGTTTGTCGCAGGAATATTAAGAGGCTCTCTGAGAACCGCATTTGTTCCTCCGGCCCTGATCCTGATTATATATATCGCCGGTGTTATCGGGTATCCGTCCATGCTGCAGAAATTTAAGGTGGCGCCCAACGAGCTTGCACTGGAAACGCCTTTTATAAAAAACAATATCGAATTTACAAGATTAGGGTATGACCTGAACAGGATTGAGGTGATACCTTTTGATGTTGATTACAACCTTGTATACAGGGACATAGAAAGGAATGAAGCCACTATTAAAAACATAAGATTATGGGACCACGGCCCGCTTTTAAAGACATACAGCCAGCTTCAGCAGATAAGGACATACTATAAATTTGCAGATATTGATAATGACAGGTATGTGATAAACGGCGAGTATATGCAGGTAATGCTTTCTCCGAGAGAGCTGTCGTATAGTGACCTTCCGAGCAGGACCTGGATAAACGAAAGATTGATATTCACGCACGGTTACGGCATAGCTCTCGGGCCGGTAAGCAGGATTAGCAGGGAAGGGCTGCCGGAATTTGTGATAAAGGATATACCTCCCTCAAGCCGGACAGACCTTAATACAAAAAGATCCGAGATATATTACGGTGAACTCTCGAATGATTATGTGATAGTAAAAACGAATGTGCCTGAGTTCAGTTATCCGACATCCGAGGAAAACATATACACGTCCTATGAGGGAACAGGCGGGATTAAACTGGATTCTATCTTTAAGAGAATGGTTTTTTCTGTAAAATTCAAAACCGAAAAAATACTTTTATCTTCTGACATCACACCGGAAAGCAGGATCTTAAATTACAGGAATATTGCTGAAAGGGTAAAGACTATTGCGCCGTTTCTGGTCTTTGACCAGGACCCATATCTTGTGGTTTCTGATGAAGGCAAGCTTTTCTGGATTATTGATGCATATACCATATCGAACATGATGCCTTATTCAACGCCTGTAAACAGAAAGATAAATTACATAAGAAACTCTGTAAAAGTTACGGTCGATGCATATAATGGTTCAGTCGCCTTCTATGTCAGTGATAATGAGGATATCATTATAAAAGTCTACTCAAGGATATTCCAGGATGTATTTAAGCCTCTAGCTGACATGCCGGAAGACATCAGGCGTCACATAAGGTATCCGAGAGGTTTTCTGCAGGTTCAGGCTTCGATGTTTTCCTCATATCACATGACTGATCCTAAGGTTTTCTACAATAAAGAGAATCTATGGGAAGTGCCTTCTTTCGGAGACAAGGCTATGGAACCTTATTACACTATTATGAAGCTTCCGATCCAAAAGAAAGAGGAGTATATTCTGCTTCTGCCTTACACTCCGGCCAAGAGGGATAATCTCGCAGCATGGCTTGCTGCAAGGTGCGATGAACCGAATTATGGGAAATTGGTTGTCTATACATTTCCCCGTGACAGGCTCATTTACGGGCCCAAGCAGATAGATGCAAGGATAAATCAGGATTCCTACATATCCCAGCAGTTGACCCTGTGGGGGCAGCACGGCTCACAGGTAATAAGGGGTAGCCTGCTCATAATTCCAATAGAGCGTTCATTGCTTTATGTCCAGCCGCTCTATCTGGTAGCTGCAGATAAAGTGGGCCTGCCTGAACTAAGAAGGGTAATAGTTGCTTATGAAAACGATGTGGTCATGGAGCAGAATCTGGAACTTGCGCTTCAGAGGATATTCGGCACAAGAAAGTCTCCTGCAAGGAAGACAGATAAAGTCGTTGAAGAGATAAAGACGGACACCGGAGATCTCACGAAAGAAGCCGTGAGGGCATTTGAGAGGGCCATTGAGATGCAGAGGCAGGGAAATTGGGCTGGTTACGGAGAAGAGCTGAAACGGCTTGAACAGATCCTTAAAAGAATGGCGAGATAAATTAAAATGAATGCTTACGAAGAATTAATTGACGAACAGGCCGGGTTTTTCGGTATCGTCCCTGAATACTGGGATATCTTCGGAAACAAAAAGATAACTTCCCTCGAGACAAAAAAGGCCATTCTAAAGGCAATGAAAGTAAAGACAGATTCAGAGGAAGAGATCAGACATGAAATCGAAAACAGAAGATTAAGAAAGTGGAAAAACATCATCAGCCCGGTACATGTTGTTTCAGAAAACACGCGCCCCTTGATTTTATCATTCTGCCTTCCTGTTCTTAGCGGGAAAGAATCATCGCTTGAGCTGTCTTTATCTTTCAAAGATGAAAACGGCAATAAAACAAAAAGTAAATTTTCATGGAATGATCTTGTTTTTTTAGAAGATAAGTTAATAGACGGTGACAGATATGTAAATGTTCAGGCCTCAGATAATTTGCAGAGAGCCATCGGATACTACTCGATTGATGTTGAGTGCCGTCATGTTGATAATATTTTCCCGGGCAACAAAAATAAAATAACAGCTTCATCCAGGCTGATAATAGCTCCTGATTCATGTTATATCCCTTCAGAGTTAGATGGGGGGCAGATGTGGGGGATGTCTGTAAATCTCTATTCCATAAGATCAGAGCAGAACTACGGAGTCGGGGACTTCAGGGATCTCAGGGGAATCATTAAGCTTACAGCTGATATGGGAGGAGGCTTTGTCGGGATAAATCCGTTACATGCTATACCGAACACAAAACCTTACGGGATTAGCCCGTATTCCCCAATAAGCAGGCTGTACAGAAATTTCATTTATCTTTCAATAAAAGATATCCTGGAACTGAAAGAGTTTAAGTCTCTTAAATCTGCGCTCTCTGCAGAAACATTAAAAGAGATAGATAGGCTTAAAAAGTCAGACATAATCGATTATGAAAAAACGGCTTTGCTGATGAATAAAATTCTCAAACATATATTCGATGAATTTTATGAAAAACATTACAAAAAAGATACAGCTTATGCCAAAGAGTTTAAAAAATATGTATTGAATGAAGGGGAGTCGCTTGAGACCTTCGCATTATACATGGCTTTATGGAAAGATTTTAAAATGACAAAAAATATCTATTCCTGGCAGGAGTGGCCTGAGGAATATCGGAATCTGTCCTCATCAGCTGTGGAAAAAATCAGGAAAAAATTTAAGGAAGAAATTATTTTCCAGGAGTATGTGCAGTGGCTTATAGAGCTGCAGTTAAGAGATGTGGTCAAATGGTATGAAAAACACGGAATGACTGTAGGACTGTATAATGACCTTGCAATAGGCTCGATCGGCAGCGGCAGCGATGTCTGGAGCAATCAGGACATTTATGGCAATGCTGATGTAGGCGCGCCGCCTGATGATTTCAGTCCTGACGGCCAGAACTGGGGATTTCCTCCGATGATCCCTGAAAAAATGCTTGAGACCGGGTATGAATTATTCATTAAAACCATAAGAAAGAATATGCAATACGGAGGCGCGCTGAGAATAGATCATGCGCTGGGACTCTTCAGGCTTTTCTGGATTCCCAGCGGATTATCTGCTTCTGACGGCGCGTATGTGGAATATCCTCACGAAGACCTTTTGAGGATTATAGCCCTTGAGAGTGTGAGAAACAAGTCTGTTGTAGTTGCTGAGGACCTTGGAACGATAGGAGATAATGTAAGGGATGCTTTGAAAAAATTCCGTATGCTTTCATACAGGCTTTTCTATTTCGAAAGAAATTATCCGGATCCTTCTTTCGTCCCTCCTTCAGAATATCCGCCAATGGCATTGTGTTCTGTTACCACGCATGATCTGCCTACATTATACGGCTATTGGGTCGGTCAGGACATTAAGGCAAAGAAAGACCTTGGCAAGTACTCTGAAGAAAATCATTCAGTCCGGCTGCTTGAGGAAAGAGAGAGGGATAAAAACCTGATTCTTACAGCATTGAAAGCTCAAGATATCCTGCCGGATGATTTTCAGGCCGATGCTGAAAACATAAAACAGATGACGCCTGAACTATGCAATGCCATATACGAGTATCTTGCAAGAACCCCATGCAAGCTTATCCTTGTAAGCCTAGATGATATAATCGGAACTTTAAACCAGCAAAACATGCCCGGCACAGTAGACACATATCCTAACTGGATGCAAAAAACACCGATATCTCTGGAAATGATTCTTGCTGACAAGAGATTCTCTAAGCTTGCTGAAATGTTCAGAAAAAATATGAAGGCCTGAATTTTCTTTAAAAAAGCTGAGCCTCATCTTTGAGCGCTTGAAAAGCGAGCAGGAACATTGCTGCATTCCATGACTGTCCGGCCATTTCTATGGGAGAACCGTTGACATGATTCTATAGAAAATTTGAATTAGAATATTCATAAGGGTGTGTTTAAATGGCGGGTAAGAAGAAGACTGCAAAAAAGAATATATTGTATGATTTTAGTCTGTTCACTGATTATGATATTTACATATTCAAGCAGGGGAATCATGCCAAGCTGTATGAAAAACTCGGCTCGCATCAGGTCAGTTTTGATGGAACAAGCGGGGTTTACTTTGCGGTCTGGGCCCCAAACGCAGAGAAGGTATCAGTAAAAGGCGACTTTAATAACTGGAGTTCGGATGCTCATTATTTAAAAGCAAGGCATGATGATTCAGGCATCTGGGAAGGGTTTATCCCCGGACTCGAAAACGGGACTGCCTATAAATATCACATTGTATCCAGACTTAATAAGTATAGGGTAGACAAGTCTGATCCGTATGCTTTTCTTTCAGAGGCACCTCCAAAGACAGCCTCAGTGGTCTGGGATATCAATTACGAATGGCATGACAGGGAATGGATGGCAAAAAGACATAAAAATATTTCATTGAATGCTCCAATCTCGATATATGAAGTGCATCTTGGCTCGTGGAGGCGTGTACCCGAAGAAAACAACAGGCCGCTTACATACAGGGAAACAGCGAAATATCTGGCAGAGTATGTAAAAGACATGGGTTTCACTCATGTGGAGTTCCTGCCTGTAATGGAACACCCGTTTTACGGTTCATGGGGGTACCAGATAACGGGATTTTTTGCCCCTACAAGCAGGTATGGAACACCGCAGGATTTTATGTATCTTGTAGATTACCTGCACCAGAACGATATTGGCGTTATTCTCGACTGGGTCCCTTCGCATTTTCCGAGTGACGAACACGGTCTTGTGTACTTTGACGGAACGCATCTTTATGAACATGCTGACCCAAGAAAAGGCTTTCATCCAGACTGGGAGAGCTATATCTTTAATTATGGAAGATATGAGGTACAATCGTTTCTCTTAAGCAGTGCAATGTTCTGGCTGGAAAAATACCATGTTGACGGACTCAGGGTTGACGCTGTGGCATCCATGCTTTATCTGGACTATTCGAGAAAGGAAGGAGAATGGATACCAAACGATTTTGGCGGAAATGAAAATATTGAGGCCATAGATTTTCTCAGGAAGTTCAATGCGCTGGTTTATGAAAAACACCCTGATATTCAGACAATAGCCGAGGAATCAACAGCCTGGCCAATGGTCGCAAGGCCATTATATGTGGGAGGGCTTGGTTTTGGGATGAAATGGAATATGGGGTGGATGCATGATACCCTGAAGTATTTCTCCAATGATCCGGTATTCAGAAAATACCATCATAATGAGCTTACTTTTAGTATGTGGTATGCTTTTTCTGAGAATTTTGTGCTCCCAATGTCTCACGATGAAGTTGTTCATGGAAAAGGCGCGCTTATTGGCAAGATGCCGGGTGATGAATGGCAGAAGAACGCAAATATGAAGCTGTTGTTCGGATACATGTACGGACATCCCGGCAAGAAACTTCTGTTCATGGGCGGAGAATTCGGCCAGTGGAAAGAATGGAATCATGATGAGAGCCTGGAATGGCATGTTCTGCAATACCCATTTCACTATGAGCTGCAGAGATGGGTGAAAGACCTCAATCATTTTTACAGAAAAGAGCCTGCGATGTATGAGCTTGATTTCAAGCTCGAAGGATTCAGGTGGAACGATTTCCAGGACTGGGAGCAAAGCATAGTTAGCTTTATCAGAAAGGGAAGCACGTCAGATGACCTGATACTTGCAATATTTAATTTTACTCCTGTCCCAAGATATAACTATAAAGTCGGAGTTCCAAGGAGCGGTTATTGGAAGGAAATTCTTAACAGTGATTCGAAGATTTATGGCGGGAGCGGGCATGGCAATATGGGCGGTGTTGAGGCTTCTCCGGTTTCTTTCCATGGAGCATACCAGTCCATGTCTTTAACGCTTCCTCCGCTTGGCGTGATTTTTTTCAAGCATGAAGGGACTAAGAAATGAAAATAGGCGCGCATTATAAAGGAGAAGGCATCTGCGATATAGAGAAACTTAAAGTAAAAGTTTTATCGCCTACAGAGAAAAATGTCTTGATGGAAAAGGATAAAGCAGGTTACTGGAGGGCTGTTGTTGATGAGGTTTTTCCTGGTTCTCTGTATTTCTATGAACTCGAAAAAGACAGGACAAGGCCTGATCCGGCATCTCATTTTCAATTGCAGGGCGTGCATGGTCCTTTACAGGCAATCGACCATAAAGCATTCAGCTGGGAAGATGACCACTGGAAAGGGATGCCTCTGTATGAGATGCTAATGTACGAGTTGCATGTCGGGACGTTTACTAATGAAGGAACATTTAAAGCGATAATCCCAAGACTTAAAGATATAAAGGCTCTGGGAGTAAACGCAATCGAGATAATGCCGGTTTTTCAGTTAAACTCGAAGAGGTATTTAAGAGATTTCCAATAGCATTAATGGAAAGGGTTGAAGGCTAAACAATGGCAATATTTTACGAAATTATGAGGCATTCTGATGATGTGGTATAATTATCAAAAATCCATTTATTTTTCATGTTCATACCGGCTATAGGAGGCAGGATGGCGAATCCAAAAGTTCTTGCATTTGTACTTGCCGGCGGAAAAGGAGAGAGGCTTTTTCCCCTGACATATTTTCGTTCGAAACCTTCGGTCCCTTTTGGCGGCAGATACAGGATAGTGGATTTTGCCCTCAGCAATCTTGTCAATTCCCGCATATATTCAATATATCTTCTGGTCCAGTATAAATCCCAGTCCCTGATAGAGCATATAAGGCACAATTGGGTATTGTCATCAGTTATCAAGGATCATTTTGTAGCAGTTGTCCCGCCCCAGATGCGCATGGGGCCTGAGTGGTTTCAGGGGACAGCTGATGCCGTGTTTCAGAATATTGATCTCATACGCTATCATAACCCTGATTTTGTAATAGTCTTTGGCGCTGACCATATCTACAGGATGGATGTGCGCCAGATGATTGACTTTCACATGCAGAATGAGGCTTTTGTAACAGTTGCAGCAAGGCCTGTGCCTTTGGATCAGGCTTCGGCTTTCGGAGTCATAATAACCGATGAGCAAAAAAGGATTACAGGATTTCAGGAAAAGCCCAAAAAACCTGTTCCAATGCCTGATAATCCTGATCTGGCTTATGCATCGATGGGCAACTATATATTCACTAAAGATGTATTGCTTGAGGCGCTGGCCAAATCTCAAAGGAAAAAACAGCATGATTTCGGCGCACATGTTATTCCGGGTCTTATTGATACAGAAAAGGTTTTTGCATATGATTTTGCAACTAACATTATTCCCGGAACCATGCCTTATGAAGAGAATGGATATTGGAGAGATGTCGGCACAATATCGGCATTTTTTAGCGCTCATATGGATATGTTAGGCAGCAGCCCTGCATTCGAGCTGGACAATAAACTATGGCCCATTCATCCTTCGAACTATGGCGGGCCGGCAACCAAGATACTCAGAGGCGATATAAAAAACAGTATAATTGCCGAAGGAGGTCTCATTAATAAATCGCGCATAAGGAATTCTGTTATCAGAAGCGGTGTTGTGATAGAAAATGATGTCAGCCTTGAGGACTGCATAATTATGGATAATGTAGTGCTCAAAAAAGGATGCCGTCTGAAAAAGACTATAGTGGACAAGTTAAATATTATAGAGGAGGGCGAAGAGATAGGGTTTGATCCTGACAAGGACAGATTCCGTTGTCATATCGATCCATCCGGCATAGCCATTGTTCCTCGGGGCGGAAAACTGAAAAAAGGTTATAAAGCATAGATTTATTAAAAAAGGATACCCTTATTATGAACAGCATTGTATTAAGAAAAGAGATTCATGAAAAAATAGATGAGATAAAGACCGCTGATATCCTTGTCGGGATACCAAGCTACAATAATGCGAGGACCATCGGTCATGTGGTTAGGGCAGTGCAGGCAGGGCTTTTGAAATACTTTCCTGACAAGAAGGCTGTTATAGTAAATTCTGACGGCGGTTCTACAGACGGAACCATGGATGTTGTCCACAACACATCACTTGGTGATCTTCAGTCATTCATGCTTTCTCACAGGGTTGAGACCATCTTAAAGATTGCAACTCCCTATCATGGAATCCCCGGCAAAGGCAGCGCATTCAGGACAATATTCGAAATAGCCAAAGCGCTTAATGTTAAGGCCTGCGCTGTTCTCGATTCTGATTTAAGGAGCATCACGCCTGAGTGGATTGAGCTTCTTATTAAGCCTGTGCTTGAGAGCGGATACGATTATGTTGCGCCTTTGTATCATCGCCATAAATATGACGGCACTATAACAAACAGCATTGTTTACCCTGTCACAAGGGCATTATACGGCAGGAGGTTAAGACAGCCGATTGGCGGAGATTTTGGTTTTTCCGGCGAACTTGCTAAGTTTTATCTGACCAAAGATGTCTGGGAAACAGATGTGGCAAGGTACGGCATTGATATATGGATGACTACAACTGCCATTGCCAATAAGTTCAAGGTCTGCCAGTCTTTCTTAGGAGCGAAGATTCATGATGCCAAGGACCCTGGCGCTGATCTGAGCGCAATGCTTTACCAGGTGGTCGGGGCTACTTTTGACCTGATGGAAGAATATTCAGATGCATGGAAGCTGGTCAAGACATCAGAATCTATTCCAAGCTTTGGTTTTCAGTACACGGTTGGTCTCGAACCTATTGCCGTAAATATTGACAGAATGCTTGAAAGATTCAGACTTGGCATGAAAGAACTGATAAAGATATGGAAAGAATTCCTTTCGAAGGATGTGATAGATTTTCTTCAGAAGGCAGAGTCATTGCCTGCTGATAAGTTTCATTTCTCCGATGAAATTTGGGCAGAGATAATATACAGCTTTGCTCTGGCGTCGCACAAAAAGATAATTAACCGTGAGCATCTGTTAAAATCACTTACTCCTCTTTATATCGGCAGGACAGCGTCATTTGTTATGGATACTAAAAGCAGCGATGCCTCTGAGGTTGATGAAAAGATTGAACAGCTGTGCAGTATTTTCGAAAATAAAAAGTTTTTCCTTATTGTAAACTGGCAGTAACAGGAGGTAATTATGAATGTAATCCAGAGAGTAATAATCGAGCCTTCAGAAAGGTTTTTTGAGAAGGTTATTCAGTTTTTGCCTAATTTTTTCACAGCAATCGTTGTTTTGCTTATCGGGGTTGCCCTGGCATTTGGATTAAAGGTAATTTTCAGGGCTTTGCTTAAGGCTGTCTCGATAGACAAGTTTTTTGAGAGGTCAGGCACCAGTGAAGTGCTAAGAAAATGGGGGATGAGAGAGTCGATCTCAGTCCTGTTTTCCAAGCTGGTGCAATGGATTGTCGTAATTATCTTCAGCATAATCGCCATGAGGTCTCTCGAGATACCTACGGTAGAAAGGCTCCTCGAAAATTTTCTCATGTACCTTCCGAATATCTTTGTGGCTCTTGTTATCCTTCTGTTTGGATATATGCTCAGCAATTTTTTGGGACGCGCGGCTCTGATCGGAGCGGTGAATTCCGGACTGAGGGCATCCGGCCTTATAGGCAAGCTTGTTAAACTCACAATATTTCTCCTTGCAGTGACCATGGCTCTGGAGCAACTCGGCATCGGCAGAGGGACCGTAATAATTGCGTTTGCAATTATATTTGGCGGCATTGTCCTTGCTCTTTCGATAGCATTTGGATTGGGTGGCAGAGATGCCGCAAAAGCTTATCTTGAGAAAAAATTAAACGGTGAAGAACAAAAAGATGATATAAGCCATCTGTAATCTTTCACTGCATAGAAAATCTTTGTTCTGCTGTACAGGAGTCAGATCATGGAATTAGGTTTTCTGCAATTGCTTGTCGTAATTTTCGGCACATCTGCAATTGTTGTTTTTTTGCTCAATAGAATAAAGATACCTTCAATAGTAGGATTTCTTATTGCAGGAACGATCATCGGTCCTCACGGTCTGGGGATTGTAAAAGATATTCATTCAATCGAGATGCTGGCAGAGATAGGCGTAATTTTGCTCCTCTTTACCATCGGAATCGAACTTTCACTGGCAAGGCTGATCAGAATCAAAAAAGCTGTAATAGGCGGCGGAGGCTTGCAGGTTACGTTAACCATTGCCCTGGCAGCTTTTGCCGCATATATGCTCACAGGCCAGATAAACAGATCTATCTTTTTTGGATTTCTTATTGCGTTAAGCAGTACGGCGATTGTTATGAAGATACTCGCCGAGAGAGGCGAGACAGATTCACCGCATGGCCGGATGATGATAGGCATCCTCATATTCCAGGATCTGTGCGTTGTACCTTTGATGCTTCTTATACCTGCTTTATCAGGAGAGATGATAAGTACAATGGATATATTAACGGAGATGGGAAAGGCTGCTCTGATTATAGCGGTAGTGGTGTTCAGTTCAAGAAAGATTGTGCCGTTGCTTCTCCATCAGATTGTTCACACCAGAAGCCGTGAATTGTTTCTTATTACCATAATACTTATCTGTCTGGGAATTGCGCTTATTACCTCAAAATTCGGTTTGTCACTTGCGCTCGGCGCTTTTCTTGCGGGTCTTGTAATATCTGAGTCAGAGTATGCTCATCAGGCGACAGCAGACATACTCCCATTCAAGGACAGTTTTATCGGCCTTTTTTTTGTTTCTGTCGGGATGCTTATGGATATCGGTTACATGTCAAGGGATTGTTTAAATATTGTAATTGCTGTTACTGCGATATTTGTACTTAAGATAATCACAGGAGTTATCGCAACACTAATGATAGGTGTTCCATTCAGGGTCTCTATCCAGACAGGCCTCGGACTTGCCCAGATAGGAGAATTCTCTTTCGTGCTTGCAATTGCTGGGAAGGCTACAGGCCTTATAACCGAGGATTTTTACCAGATATTTCTGTCTGCGTCTGTCATAACCATGATCATAGCCCCTTTCATACTTCAGGGATCAACTTATGTTTCAGACTGGATAGCATCGCGGTCTTTGATAAAGAAAGTAGGCAGGCTCAAGAAAGCTGCAGGACTGGAAGGATTCCCCCGGAAGAAAATGGTCGGCCATGTAATCATCATAGGTTTTGGTCTGAACGGGAGAAATCTGGCAATGGTGTTAAAGCAGGCCGAGATTCCATATGTTGTGCTTGAGATGAACAGTGATACAGTCAGGAATATGCAGAAGAAAGGCGAGCCGATATATTACGGCGATGGAACCAGCCTTGAAATCCTTCACAAGCTTGGAATCGAAAGGGCGAGGCTGCTTGTGATAGCAATATCTGACCCTGTTTCAACCAGAAGGATAGTTGCAATCGCAAGACATGAAAATCGGGATATATATATTATCGTCAGAACCCGCTATGTCGCGGAGGTTGATGATTTAAGGGCTCTGGGAGCTGATGAGGTCATCCCGGAAGAGTTCGAGACATCTATCGAGATATTCTCAAGGGTGATGTTTAAATATAATTTCCCCAACAATGTGATACTGGACATGGTTGAGAAGATACGCCAGGATAATTATACGGTTTTAAGAAATATGGATTTCCCGCTAAGACAGCTCTTTGAAAAATGCGAATGGCTTCCCGAGATAGAGATTGACGGCTTCAAGATACCGGAAAAATCATCACTTGCCGGAAAAAGCATTGCTGAACTTCAGGTCAGGAAAAAAACAGGCGTGACTGTCATAGCGGTCAGGAGGGAGGCTGAAGTGATTACTAACCCTAATCCTGATTTCAAATTCAAGGCTGGTGATATCATACTTTTTACCGGAGAGATAAAAAATATGATGGGTGCTTTAGGTTTTTTCAAGGGTGAGGCTTAAAAAGGGGGATTTT
>CAZBSJ010000018.1:0-14371 GCA_964494165.1 uncultured Nitrospiraceae bacterium | reverse complement strand
GCCTTGTCTTTGGATTTTGGATACCCCGCAGTCTCTGCTGCGGGGAGGTTCATTTTACCAAATAAAAAAGCCTACCGTTTCAGGTAGGCTTTTATCAAGGTCAATTGAAGTGACAATTACTTCTTTTCTTCCTCTTTTTCTTTCTTTTCTTTTGCCTTTTTCTCTTCCTTGGGCTTCTTTACAGTCTCGTAATCAACAAACTCTAGTACTGCCATAGGGGCTCCGTCATTTACCCTGTTTCTTGTCTTCACAATCCTCAGATAGCCTCCATGCTTGCCGTTAAATCTCGGCGCTATCTCGCTGAACAGCTTTGCAACAACCGTCCTGTTGGGAATATATGACAATGCTATGCGTTTTGAATGCAGATCCCCCCTGATTCCTAAAGTCACAATCCTCTCGGCAATCTTTCTTGCCTCTCTTGCCTTAGCAAGCGTTGTCTCTATTCTCTGATGCTCCAAAAGGGAAGATACTATTCCTCTTAATAAGGCCTTTCTCTGATTGGCCGTTCTGCCAAATAATTTTCCGTCAACCTTATGTCGCATCTTGTTCTACTCCTTTGCTTTGCATGGCCGCGGCCGCAGAGGTATTAAGTGCTTCCTGGTCAAATCTCATGCCAAGGTGAAGGCCCATAGTGCCCAAGATCTCTTTAATCTCATTTAATGACTTACGGCCGAAGTTTTTTGTCTTGAGCATCTCAGACTCTGTCTTTTGAACAAGCTCTGCAATGGTCCTAATGTTTGCATTCTTAAGGCAATTATATGATCTTACGGAGAGTTCGAGTTCATTAACGCTTTTCAGAAGATTAGGATTGAACTCCGACTTCTCGCCTGAAGCGGATGCAAGCGCGCCGCCTTCAAGTTCTATGTCATCATCTTCTTTCTCGATAATAAAAATGTCCATATGGTCGATAATGATTGATGCTGCCTGTGAAAGCGCTTTTCTGGGCGATATGCTGCCGTCTGTCCATATCTCCATAACAATCCTGTCATAGTCAGTTGCCCTGCCAACCCTCGCCTTCTCAACCCAGAAATTAACCTTTTTAACAGGACTGAAAACAGAATCAACCGCTATCATTCCGACCGGCAGATCATCTTCCTTATTCAGCTCAGAGGAAACATAACCTCTGCCTTTTTTGATGAACATCTCTGCTTCAAAAGAAGCTCCCTTATCAAGGGTAGCAATCAGCTGGTCAGGTAAAAGGATCTCAACGCTTGAGTCTACCTGAATATCATTGCCCTTTACCTCGCCGGGACCTTTTACCTTTATTGTGGCAAGTCTGGTCTCATTGCCGTACATCTTGAACCTGAGTTTCTTAATATTCAATATGACCCCGATTACATCTTCTTTAATCCCGTGAAGACTTGAAAACTCATGCAAAGCGCCTGTTATCTTTACAGCAGATACGGCAGCGCCTTCCAGCGATGACAACAATACCCTTCTCAGCGAATTTCCGAGTGTCGTTCCAAAACCGCGGTCTAAAGGTTCTACGACAATCTTACCGTAGGTGTTAGTAAGAGTCTCTTCATCAAATATAACGTTCTCAGGCAACTGAAAACCCATTTTTCTTAAATCCATATTAAGGCCTCCCACGCCTCTTATTTTTTAATAATTATTTAGAATAAAGCTCAATTATCAACTGCTCTTGAATCGGCAAATGAACATCTTCTCTGGAAGGAACATGCACCACCTTGCCTTTGAACTCTGAACCGCTGACCTCAACCCATGCAGGAATCTCCCTGTGTTCCATCTTTGAGATATTATCGGTTATTACAGGGATGCTCCTGCTTGATTCTTTTACTTCAATAACATCGCCCGGCCTTACGATATAAGACGGTATGCTTACCTTCTTACCGTTAACAAAAAAATGTCCGTGTCCTACCAGCTGCCTGCCCTCTCTCCTGTTAACCGCAAATCCCATCCTGAACACAACATTATCCAGCCTTCTTTCCAGAAGCTGGAGCAGGACTTCGCCTGTTGTGCCTTTTTGTCTCTCTGCCTCAGCAAAATATCTCCTGAACTGAGTCTCGAGAATACCGTATGATTTCCTTGTCTTCTGCTTTTCCCTCAGCTGTATGCCGTAATCAGAAAGCTTGCTGCGGCTCTGCCCGTGCTGTCCAGGAGGATACTTTCTCCTCTCAACAGCACACTTTTCAGTGTAACACCTGTCTCCCTTAAGGAACAGCTTGTCTCCCTCTCTGCGACATATCCTGCATAATGAATCTATATATCTGGCCACGTCTTAAACTCTCCTTCTCTTCGGAGGCTTACACCCATTGTGAGGAACAGGAGTAACGTCCTTTATAATATTTATCTCAAGGCCAACAGCCTGCAATGCCCTTATGGCTGATTCCCTTCCGGCTCCGGGACCTTTAACAAAAACATCTATCTGCTTCATGCCCATGTCTATGGCTTTTTTGCCGGCGGACTCTGCTGCCATCTGTGCTGCATACGGGGTGCCTTTTCTTGATCCCTTGAATCCCAGCCCCCCGGCGCTCGCCCATGTAATAACATTTCCGTTGGAATCCGTTATCGAGATAATTGTATTGTTAAACGTAGCCTGTATATGGGCTGAACCAACACTGACATGTTTCTTTTCCTTCTTTGCGCCGCTTCTCCTTACAGCCATCTGCTAAGCCTCCTTCTTCTTGCCCATAATAGTCTTTCTGGGCCCCTTTCTCGTGCGTGCGTTTGTCTTTGTCCTCTGCCCCCTTGCAGGAAGCCCTAATCTGTGCCTTATCCCTCTGTAGCAGCCTATATCCATAAGCCTCTTTACGTTCATCGAGTTCTCGCGCCTGAGGTCTCCCTCGACCCTGAACTCCCTCTCAATGGAAGCCCTTATCTTAACGATATCTTCATCCTTGAGTTCTTTTACTCTGACATTAGGATTAACGCCTGTCTCATCCAGTATTTTTTTGGATAATGACCTGCCAATCCCGTATATCCTTGTCAGGCCTATCTCCACACGCTCATTCTTCGGCAAATCAACGCCAGCAATTCTCGCCATAAAAAGCTCCTTAACCTTTAACTTTTAACTTTAAATTTTGCATTGTTATTATCCCTGTCTCTGCTTGTGTCTCGGATTTTCGCAGATAACTCTTATAACTCCTCTTCTCTTGATAATCTTACATTTTGCACAAACAGGTTTTACAGACGACCTTACCTTCATTATTACCTCCAGCTAAGAGCTGACAGCTATCAGCTATTAGCTTTATTTGAATCTATAAGTTATCCTGCCCTTTGTTAAATCATACGGCGACAGTTCAACAGTCACCTTATCGCCGGGCAGTATCTTTATAAAATGCATTCTCATTTTGCCTGAGACATATGCCAGAATTATCTGACCGTTCTCAAGCTTTACTCTGAACATTGCATTCGGCAATGTCTCGACAATCGTACCCTCTATCTCTATATTCTCTTCTTTAGGCATTAAGCTTGATAGTTTAACATCCTAATTAATTTTCGTCAAGATTACAGGGTCATTATCAGTAATTGCAATTGTATGTTCAAAATGGGCTGACAGCCCGTTATCAAGCGTTACCGCTGTCCATCCGTCCTCGAGAACACCGACTTCGTATCCGCCCGAATTAACCATCGGCTCGATTGCCAGCGTCATGCCCTCTTTTAATCTCGGGCCCTGCCCGGGCGGACCAAAATTAGGGATCTGCGGCTCTTCATGCAGAGATGTCCCGATCCCGTGTCCGACAAAAGACCTTACAACAGAAAAGCCGTTCGACTCCACATGGTTCTGTATCGCGGAAGAGATGTCAGAAACCCTGTTGCGCGGAGTAGCTTTCCTGATCCCGATATAGAGAGCCTCTTCAGTTACTTTAAGCAGCTTCTTCGCCTGCGGGCTTATTTCTCCTACAGGCAATGTAACAGCACCGTCGCCGTAAAACCCGTTCAGATAAACACCAAGGTCTATGCTTATTATATCTCCATTCTTGAGTCGCAGTTGCTGCGAAGGGATTCCGTGAATAACCTCGCTGTTTACAGAGGTGCAGATGCTGGCAGGATATCCCCTGTAGCCTTTAAATGCAGGCGTCCCGCCTTTTTTTGTTATCTTCTCCTCTGCAAATTTCTCTATCTCCTTAGTAGAAATCCCTGGTTTGACAAAAGATTTGATATCTTCGAGTGTCTCGGCAACTATACGGCAGGCCTGAGCCATCTTATCTATCTCCTCCTGAGTTTTTAAAATAATCATTTAATTTACAATTTCCCATTTTTATCTTTGCAAATAAAGGCGGGATATTATCCCCTTCTGCCTCTTATCCTTCCTTTTTTCAAAAACCCTTCATAAGAACGCGTAACAAGATGAGACTCCACCTGAGATACCGTATCAAGGGCAACACCGACAACAATCAAAAGAGATGTGCCGCCGAAGTAAAATGGCACGTTGAATCTGCTTATAAGGATTTCAGGTATTATGCATACAACCGCAAGATATATGGCTCCAACTAATGTCAGCCTTGACAATACCCTGTAAATATATTCCGATGTCTTCTGGCCCGGCCTGATGCCTGGAATAAATCCTCCGTATTTTTTCAGGTTGTCTGCTATGTCAACAGGATTAAAAACAATCGCGGTATAAAAATAAGCAAAAAAGAAGATCATTCCTACATATAAAATTGTATAAAGCACTGTGCCTGGTGCAAGCTGTCTTGCTAATTCCTGAACCCATGGTATTGCTATAAACCCGGCTATCGTTGCAGGAAACATTATTATTGATGATGCGAATATAGGGGGAATAACGCCTGATGTATTTATCTTTAACGGCAGATGAGTGCTCTGCCCTCCGTATACCTTACGGCCGACAAGACGCTTTGCGTATTGCACAGGGATTTTTCTCTGCCCTCTCTCAACAAATATTATTACGCCGACCACTGCAAGCATCATCACTGCGAGAGCAAGCACAAAAAAGATTGAAAGTTCGCCTGCCTGCATCAGTCTTATAGTGCTTAATACCGCCTGAGGGAGGCTTGCCACGATACCCGCAAAGATTATCAAAGATATTCCGTTGCCGATTCCGCGCTCTGTAATCTGCTCGCCAAGCCACATTATAAAAGCTGTCCCTGAGGTCAGAGTTATCATGGTCAATATCCTGAATCCCAGCCCGGGATTCTGTACAAACGCTCCGTCAGACATGCTTTCAAGACCGTATGCTATGCCAAATGACTGAATAGCGGCGATAACAACCGTGGCATACCGCGTATACCTCGTAATCTTTTTTCTGCCGGCCTCACCCTCTTTTGCAAGCCTGCCTATGGCAGGTATTACAACAGTCAAAAGCTGGAAGATAATCGATGCGCTGATATAAGGCATTATGCCAAGCGCAAAGATAGCCATCTGAGAAAGCGCTCCGCCGGTGAACATATCAAAAAAGCCCATGATAGCCCCGCCTTTGTCTGACAGGAACTTGCTCAACTCGCTGCCATTAATGCCAGGAGTTGGTATGTGAGCGCCTATCCTATAGACTATCAGAAGGGAGAGGGTAAAAAGCACCCTGTTCTTTAACTCTGGAACCTTGAAAATATTTTGAAGTTTTGAGAGTATCTCCATCAGTACCTACTGAATTGTCTCAGCCTTGCCGCCTGCTGCAGCAATCTTACTTGAAGCCGAAGCGCTGAAGACCTTTGCCTTTATGGTCACAGCTCTCTTCAGTTCGCCATCACCGAGTATCTTAATCCCGTCTTTGATATCCTTTATTATGCCTTTCTCCAGCAAAACTTCCGGAGTTATGACATCAGCATCTTCTATCTTTGCGATATCTTTTAAATTAACAATCACATATTCCTTGGCAAAATAATTATTGAATCCTCTCTTAGGAAGCCTTCTCTGCAGAGGCATCTGTCCGCCTTCAAAACCTGCGCCTGTTGTCCCGCCCGAGCGTGCCTTCTGTCCTTTATGCCCTTTGCAAGAAGTCTTGCCATGGCCTGAACCTATTCCGCGGCCCACTCTCTTGTTCTTCTTTTTGCTTCCTTCTTGGGGCCTTAAATCCTGTATCCTCATCTCGCTCCTCCAACACTATTTGTCTCCTGGGTCTCTTCTTCAATCCTTCCCCTGAGCTTGCGGACAGACTCCGGATCCTTCAACTTTAAAAGACCATCAAGAGTAGCCTTTGCCGTATTAAACGGGTTATGGCTGCCTATGGCCTTTGCAACAATATCCTGAATGCCTGCCACATCAAGCACAGCCCTGACTGCGCCTCCTGCAATCAATCCGGTACCCTTAACAGCAGGGTTCATTATTACATGGCCTGACCCGAATCTGCCGGTTATCTTATGGGGGATAGTTCCGTCTTTAAGAGGAAACTTCACCAGGGATTTTTTTGCCTGCTCAACAGCCTTTCTTATTGCCTCAGGGACTTCTGATGCCTTGCCTTTGCCGATGCCTACTATTCCGCTTCCGTCTCCGACAGCAACCAGAGCGCTGAAGGAAAATCTCCTTCCGCCCTTAACAACCTTCGCAACCCTGTTTATATATACAACCTTGTCTTTTAAAGTAAGTCCTTCCGGCTCAATCCTTTTCACCACACCCCCTGTAAACAAATTCAATATTTAAGATTGAAAATCCAAAATTAACGAGTTCCATAATTTTGAATTTTGCTTTTGAGTCTTTCATACTAAAATTCCAGCCCTGCTTTCCTTGCTGCTTCTGCGAGGGCCTTAACCCTTCCGTGATAAAGATATCCGCTCCGGTCAAAAACAACTTTCTTAATCCCTTTATCCAAAGCCTTTTTGGCGATGACTTCTCCTACAAGTTTTGCTGTTTTGACATTACCCTTGTGAGATTTCTTATCCCCTAATCCCTTATCAAGGCTGGATGCAGACACCAATGTATTTTGGCCGGTATCATCTATTATCTGCGCATATACATGATTAAGGCTTCTGTAAACAGTAAGCCTGGGTCTTTCAGCAAAGCCAAAGACTTTTTTTCTTATCCTGCTGTGTCTCCTTATTCTGGCTTCTTTTACCTTCTCCACTTAAATCCCTCCGCGACTCCTATCATTTCTTTCCTGCCTTGCCAACTTTGAGCTTTAACCTCTCGCCGCCGTATCTTACGCCTTTGCCTTTATACGCATCAGGCGGCCTTATAGCTCTAAGATTTGCCACAACCTGCCCCAGCTGCTGTTTATCGCAGCTTGTTAATGTTATCTGTGTCTGCTTCTGGTCAACGGCGGCCTTCACTCCTGACGGGAGATGAAACTCAACCGGGTGAGAAAATCCCAGAGCAAGTACAAGTTTGCTTCCCTGCACCTGAGCCCTGTATCCTGTGCCTACAATCTCAAGATTCCTCTGATAACCTGAAGAAACGCCTGACACCATATTGGCCAAAAGGCTTCTGGTAAGTCCATGCAATGCCCTTACAGCCTTTGTATCATCAGCCCTCTCAACCATTATCTTTCCTTCATTCACAGCAACCTTAACGCCCTCAGGGCAGATATGGGCAAGTTCTCCCTTAGGCCCCTTAATGACCACATTAGCTTTATCAAGCTTTATATCTACGCCCTTCGGTATCTCTATAGGTTTTTTGCCAATCCGTGACATCTATCTCTATCTCCTTGCAAACCTGCCTGCCGGCAGACAGGTTTCATAATTTATACGATTACCAGACATAACAAAGAAGTTCGCCGCCCATATTTTCGCGTTTGCACGTATTATCAGTAGCAACGCCCTTCGAAGTGGTCAGGATGGCTACGCCAACCCCTCCCATAACTCTCGGTATTTTATTGCTGCCGATATACACCCTGCGGCCGGGCTTGCTCACCCTCTTTAATCCTGAGATTATGCTGTTGCCGTCAACATACTTAAGGGTAATTCTTAATATGCCTTGTTTCTCATCCTTTAAAACCTTATATGCCTTAATAAAACCTTCTTCTTTAAGTATCTTTATTATCTCAAGCTTCAGTCTGGAAGCAGGGATATCAACCTTTTCCGCACGGGTCCTGACGGCATTTTTTATACGAACAAGCATATCTGCTACTGGATCTGTAATCATCCTTTACTCCTTTACCAGCTTGATTTTGTAACACCGGGGAGCTGCCCTTTAAGAGCAAGCGTTCTGAAACATATCCTGCAGATGCCAAAATCTCTCAGAAATCCCCTTGGTCTTCCGCAGACTCTGCATCTATTGTACGCCCTCACCTTGAATTTGGGCTCCCTCTTTACTTTTTCGATCATACATTTCTTGGCCATATTTACCTCTTTTATTTTCTGAACGGCATGCCCATGTGAAACAGAAGGGCCCTGCTTTCTTTGTCAGTCTTTGCTGTTGTGCATATTGTTACGTCCAGGCCATGGACAAATTCAACCTTATCGTATTCTATCTCCGGAAACATAAACTGTTCCTTCACGCCTACGGAGTAATTGCCTCTGCCGTCGAAAGATTTGCCTGAAACGCCTTTGAAATCCCTTACCCTTGGCAGCGCAAGATTTATAAACCTGTCGAGGAATTCATACATCCTGGTTCCCCTTAATGTAACCTTACAGCCGATAGGCATGTCTTTTCTCAGCTTGAAAGTCGCAATCGATTTCTTTGCCTTTGTTATGACTGCCTTCTGGCCTGTTATTATGCCAAGTTCTTTCTGTGCAGCCTCAAGCAGTTTGATGTTCTGTATGGCCTCGCCGAGTCCAACGTTCAGGATAACTTTTTCTACCTTAGGCACCTGCATAACATTGCTGTAAGAGAACTCCTTCATTAAAGCGGGAACAACCTCTTTCAGGTACTTTGTCTTCAGTCTGGGAATATTTACTGATCTATCGTCTCTTTGCATTTCTTACACACCCTTGCCTTTTTATCGCCTTCTAAAATTATATTTCCAAGCCTTGCAGGCTTATCGCACCTTGGACATACAAGCATTACGTTTGATCTCTGCACCGGAGCCTCTTTCTCGATGATTCCGCCCTGCGAATATTTCTTGCTGGGCTTCATGTGCTTCTTTATAATGTTCACCTTTTCTATGATAAGCATGTCTTTTGCCGGCACCACAGAGAGAACGCGTCCCTTTTTCCCCTTCTCCTTGCCGGTGATAACCATTACAGTATCATTCTTCTTTATATTTAATCCCATCTTCCTACAGGACCTCCGGAGCTAATGATATTATCTTCATGAATTCCTTCCACCTTAATTCCCTTGCCACAGGGCCGAATATTCTGGTGCCTACAGGCTCGCCCTGCGGATTTATCAGAACAACTGCGTTCTGATCAAATCTTATATAGGAACCGTCAGGCCTTTTCTGTTCCTTTTTCGTCCTGACAACAACTGCCTTTGCCTTTGAGCCTTTCTTTACGTTTGACTCAGGAATCGCCTCTTTAACGCTGACCACTATGATATCCCCAAGCCGTGCATATTTCCTGTGAAAACCGCCGAGCACTTTTATGCACTGAACGCGTTTTGCGCCTGAATTGTCTGCTACCTCCAATATGCTTCTTTCCTGAATCATCTCGCTTTCCCCTTATGCACGCTCTACTATATTCAAGACCTTCCACCTTTTGTCTCTGCTAAGCGGCCGTGACTCTATCAGAGATACCGTATCCCCTACCTTACAGCTGTTTTCTTCGTCATGCGCCTTAAAACGAGTCACCTTCTTGATTGTCTTCCTGTAAACAGGATGCTGAACAAGTCTGGTAACAGCAACCACAACCGTCTTGTCCATCTTATCGCTCACAACCTTGCCTGTATGAATTTTCCTTGGCATTTTTACCTCTCAAAATTAATGCAACATTAAGCCTTTGATTTCTGCGTTATTATCGTAAGTATCCTTGCTATATCTTTCCTCAGGGTCCGGATACGCTTGGGATTCTCAACTTCTCCGGTAGCAAGACGGAATTTAAGATTGAAAATCTCCTTCCTCATGTCCTGCTCCTTCTGCCTTAATTCATCCATCGTCAAATCTCTCAATTCAGAGGGTCTCATGCTACAGTGTCCTCCCTCTTTACAAATTTGGTAGCAACAGGAAGTTTATATGCAGCCAGCCTGAAGGCCTCTTTTGCAATGTCCTCGGTTACGCCGGCGACTTCATAGAGAATCCTGCCCGGCTTTACTACCGCAACCCAATACTCAGGGTTTCCTTTTCCCTTTCCCATTCTTGTCTCAGCAGGCTTCTTTGTTATAGGCTTATCAGGGAACAATCTTATCCAGAGCTTACATCCCCTCTTTGCATGTCTTGTTATTGCCACTCTGGCAGCCTCAATCTGCCTGGAGGATATCCAGCCAGGCTCAAGGGCTTTAATGCCATACTCGCCAAAGGATATGCTCGAGCCTCTGTAGGCCTTCCCTTTCATCCTGCCTTTCTGCATCTTTCTGAATTTTACTTTCTTCGGCATTAACATTATCAATTACCTCTATTCAAAACAATTAATTCCATTCTTACGCTTCTGCACGGGCTTCAGGGAGCACTTCTCCGTTATAAACCCATACCTTTACGCCTATTTTCCCGTATGTGGTTGTTGCCTCTGAAAAACCGAAATCTATATCAGCCCTGAATGTATGTAAAGGCACTCTGCCCTCTCTGTACCATTCGCTCCTTGCTATCTCAGCCCCGGCAAGCCTGCCTGCGCATGCAACCTTAATGCCCTGCGCGCCAAACCTGAGCGCTGATATGACTGCCTTTTTCATCGCCCTTCTGAAAGCAATTCTCTTCTCGAGCTGAAGCGCAATGTTCTCTGCAACAAGCTGTGCATCTATCTCCGGTTTTCTGATTTCCTTTATGTCAATCGTAACCTGTTTGCCGGTTATTTCCTCTATGTCTTTTCTGAGCTTTTCGACCTCCGCGCCCTTCTTGCCGATAATAATTCCTGGTCTTGCCGTATGAATTATGATCCTTGACTTCTGTCCTGCTCTCTCAATCTCGATCTTTGCAACGCCCGCATGAAAGAGTTTCTCTTTTATCATACGCCTCAGATTTATATCTTCGATCAGTTGGTCTGAGTAGCCCCTTCTGAGATACCACCTCGAATCCCAGGTTTTTATTATCCCAAGTCTGACGCCTATTGGATGTGTCTTCTGGCCCAAAATCTACCTCCGTTCCAAATTTTCTTCTGATAATACTATCGTTATATGACAGCTTCTTTTTCTGATGACATTGGCCCTGCCCATTGCCCTTGGCTCCATTCTCTTCATTGTGGGGCCCTGGTCAACAAACGCCTTAATGTTCATATCCTCAGGGTTCAAAGCCTTTTTCTGCTCTGCATTTGCCATAGCTGACTTCAACACCTTTTCCACTATTACCGCAGCCCTGTAAGGCATGAACCTCAGGGCAAGCAATGCGTCTCCTGCCTTTTTCCCTTTAATAAGGTCTGTCACCCTGCGGACTTTTCTGGGTGTTACCCTTGCAAACTTTAATATTGCCTTTGATTCCATATAAACTTATCCTCTCTATGTCTTTGCAGGTGCTGCTGCCTTTTCTGCTTTTGAATGTCCCTTAAAAGTACGCGTCGGCGAAAACTCGCCAAGCTTATGGCCGACCATATTCTCAGTCACATAAACAGGGATAAACTTCTTCCCGTTATGCACCGCAAAAGTATATCCTATAAATTCAGGGAGAATCGTAGAACGCCTTGACCAGGTCTTGAGTATTTTTTTATCTCCTGAGTCGATCATCTGCCTGACCTTTTTCATCAGCTTTTCGTCTACAAACGGTCCTTTTTTCAATGAGCGTGGCAATTTACTTCCTCCTCTTTACAATAAACTTGTCGGTTCTTTTATTTTGTCTGGTCTTAACGCCCTCTGGTTTTCCCCATGGAGAGCATGCAGGCCTTCCGCCCGAGCTTCTTCCCTCACCACCGCCCAATGGATGGTCTATCGGATTCATCGCAACTCCTCTTACGTGAGGTCTCTTGCCGAGCCACCTTGTTCTGCCTGCCTTGCCAAACGATATATTTTCATGATCAACATTGCTGACCTGCCCTATGGTAGCTATACAGCCGGAAGGTATAAGCCTCACCTCACCTGAAGAAAGCCTTACCTGTACGTTTTTCTCATCCTTGGCTACAAGCTGCACAGATGTGCCGGCGCTCCTTGCAAGTTTTGCTCCCTGTCCGGGTCTCAGCTCAACATTGTGTATAAAAGTTCCCAAAGGTATCTCATTCAATGGAAGCGCATTTCCTACCTTTATCTCAGCGCCCTTGCCTGATACCACCTCGTCGCCAACCTGAAGCTGCATCGGCGCGATTATATATCTTCTTTCTCCGTCTTTGTATTTCAATAAAGCTATCCTTGCAGACCTGTTAGGATCATACTCTATCGTTTCCACAACTGCAGGAACGCTCATCTTGTCTCTCTTGAAATCAATTATCCTGTAAGCCCTCTTGTTTCCTCCGCCGCGCTGCCATGCAGTTACACAGCCTTGGTTGTTCCTGCCGCCGGTCCTTCTTAACCTTGTAACTAACGGCTCGTATGGCCTCTCGGCAGTTACTTCGCTGTAATCAGCTACAGTCCTGAACCTTCTGCCCGGTGAAGTTGGATTATATTTCTTTATTCCCATTATGCACCCTCAACAAAATCTAGTTTCTCGCCCTTTTTCAGGGTAATGATTGCCTTTTTCTTGTCAGAAGTCTTTCCTACAGACCTTCCGTAACGCTTCCACTTGCCCTTTTCATTAATGGTAGCTATCTTTTCAACCTTAACCTTGAATATCTCTTCCATGGCCCTTTTTATCTCTATCTTATTTGCATCGCCGGCAACCTCAACAAGCACCTTGTTTTCTGTTTCCTTAAGATTGCTTCCCTTCTCTGTAAAAAGCGGCCTCTTTATTATTGAATGAATATTTCTCATGTCTATTCAGCCCCCACTATTTTGTCCACTGCCCCTTTTATTATCAGAAGCCTGTTATGCGAAATTACATTGTATGCATTGAGTTCACCCGCACTGGAGACATTAACTCCGGGGATGTTCCTTGCAGAAAGCTTTACAGCTGAATTATTTTCAGGAGTAACTATAAGCAAGCTCTGCCCCTCAAGCCCGAGGTTTTTTATTATGGCAACCATATCCTTAGTCCGCGGCTTCTCGATCGAAGTGTCCTCTATAAAAATAATCTCCCCGTCAGCAAGCTTTGCTGAGAGCGCATTGTTAAGAGCAAGCCTTTTCGCCTGCTTTGGAACGCTGTAAGAATAATCGCGCGGCTGAGGGCCGAATATTGTTCCGCCCTTTCTCCAGAGAGGAGAGCGTATGCTTCCAGCCCTGGCCCTACCCGTATGTTTCTGTTTCCAGGGTTTTTTGCCGCCGCCGCTCACAAGACCCTTGGTCTTTGTTGCATGCGTGCCCTGTCTCTGATTGGCCAGGAAATTAGTAACAGAAGCATGCAGGATGCCTGTCTTAACCTCAAGCCCAAAGATCTCTTTCGGAAGGTTTATCTTCCCTGTCACTTTATTGTTCTTATCTTTTATCTCTAACTCAGGCATATCAGTCTTCCTTCCTTATCTCCACGTAAGTGCCGGGTGAACCAGGCACAGCGCCCTTAATCAATATAATATTTTGCTCAGGCTTTACATCCACAACAGTAAGATTCCTTACAGACACGCTTTCGCTTCCCATATGCCCTGGCATTCCCTGGTTTTTCCATACCCTTGACGGAAATGAACTCGCGCCTATTGAACCTGGCGCGCGATAGAACATCGAGCCGTGTGAAGCAGGTCCGCCTGCAAAATTGTGTCTCTTTATGACTCCCTGAAAACCTTTTCCTTTAGAAACGCCGGAGACCTTAACCTTATCGCCTTTTGCAAACTTCTCAACTGTGACAAAGTCTCCAACCTTCAGGTCTCCCATCGGAAACTCTCTGAGTATCCTGTGCGGCTTAATGCCGATTTTTTTGAACATTCCGGCAGTAGGCTTATTCACATTCTTCTCTTTCTTAATCTCCTGGAACCCTATCTTAACAGCCTCGTATCCGTCCCTGTCCTTTGTCTTCACCTGAAGTACGCAGCATGGGCCGGCCTCGACCACTGTAACAGGAATCATCTTCCCGTCCTGTGTAAATATCTGGGTCATCCCCAATTTTTTTCCTAAAATTCCAATCACAGCTTTATCTCCACATCAACTCCTGCTGCCAGCTCAAGCTTCATTAAGGCATCCACTGTCTGAGGAGTTGGATCGAATATATCAATAAGTCTTTTATGGGTTCTTATCTCAAACTGCTCCCTGGACTTTTTATCCACATGGGGCGACCTTAAGACAGTTATCTTGTTAATCCTGGTCGGCAGCGGCACCGGGCCTGATATCCTCGCCCCTGTCCTCTGCGCAGTGTCAACTATCTCTTTAACAGACCTGTCGAGTACTCTATGATCGTATGCTCTTAGTTTTATCCGTATCTTCTGATTCACTTAATTACCCCAATACCTCAGTAACAACCCCAGCGCCAACTGTGCGTCCACCTTCC
>CAZBSJ010000017.1:9744-14418 GCA_964494165.1 uncultured Nitrospiraceae bacterium | reverse complement strand
TTAAGCTTCTATTTCTTTCAGGAGTGTGGCGAGCATTTCTTTTTCAGGTACAGTCTTTATTACCTTGCCCTTCTTAAAAAGAATTCCTTTCCCTTTTCCGCCTGCTATTCCAAGATCTGCTTCGCGTGCCTCTCCCGGACCGTTCACAATGCATCCCATGACAGCAATAGTTATCGGCTTATCAATATCTTTAAGCCTTGCCTCAACTTTTTTTGCCAAATTCCGAAGGTCAATATTACACCTGCCGCATGTTGGACATGAGATTATATTTGCTCCTTTTTGTCTGATGCCTAAAGACTTAAGGATTTCGTACGCTACTCTTACCTCTTCTTTCGGGTCCTCTGACAGAGAAACCCTTATGGTATCGCCGATGCCCTCTGACAATAATATCCCCAGTCCAACAGCGCTCTTAATAATGCCTGTAAAAGAAGGCCCTGCCTCGGATATGCCAATGTGCAAAGGATATCTGGATCTTTTGGAAAAAAGCCTGTAGGCATCGACAGTTGTCGGGACATTAGATGCCTTAAGAGATACCTTGATGTTTTTAAAGTCTAATTTTTCGAGGATCTCAATATGTTCTTCAGCGCTCTCTACCAATGCCTTTGGCGTCGGATGCCCATATTTATCAAGCAATTTTTTGCTTAAAGAGCCGGCGTTTACCCCGATCCTTATCGGTATGTTTTTATCCTTTGCAGCAGAAACTACTTCCTGCACTTTCCATTTTGCGCCGATATTTCCAGGATTTATTCTTAGACCGTCTATCCCCTGTTTTATAGATTCGAGCGCAAGTCGCCAGTCAAAGTGTATGTCAGCTATAACCGGGATGGTAACGGATTTTATTATCTTTTCAAGGGATTTTGCGGCATCCATATCAGGCACTGCAAGCCTTATTATCTCACAGCCGACTTTTTCCAGCCCCTTAATCTGCGCAACTGTAGCCCTGACATTTTTCGTGTCGGTCTTTGTCATTGACTGAACACTTATCGGGTTGCCTCCGCCGACAGGGACTTTCCCGACAAAAATCTTTTTTGTCTTCTTACGGTTTAACATCTTTTAATGTCTCGATTCTTGGATAATCTGGACTTTCCGTTGCTTTGGGTTTCTTTTTAGCGTTTCTCTTTTTTTCTCTGAATGCCGCAACTGCCTTTAGGTGTTCTGCTCCTGTAACAGAGAATGTGTGAGTGCCGTCATTATTTGAAACAAAATACAGATACGGCACATCAGCCGGATAAAGCGCTGCCATGATTGATTTCAGGCCGGGAGATGCAATGGGGCCAGGAGGAAGACCCTTAATGATATAAGTATTGTACGGGGTTTTTCGTCTCAAGTCTTTTGAGGTTATCCTCTCTTTAGATCTCTTTACTCCGTAAACAGAGGTTGGGTCCGCCTGAAGCGGCATTCGCCGTTTCAGTCTATTATGATAAACAGCAGAGATAATAGGCCTTTCATAATCAATGACTGCCTCTTTTTCTATTATCGAGGCAAGGGTCAGTACCTCCCTTTCTGTGAGGTCCAATGCTCTGGCCTGAAGCCTTAATCCGAATGAAAACTTCTCTCTCATTTTGTTTATCATCATGCCTAAGGCATTTTGAGGCTCAATGCCTTTAGGCAGCTTGTAAGTATCAGGGAAGATATATCCCTCCACAGACGGCGCGTCTATATTATATTTTTTCAGGAAATCGCGGTCTTTGGTAATCTCCATAAATTCCTCTTCATCGAGTATGTTTGTTCCAAAAAGCTTTTCTCCTATTTCCCTTAAAGAATCTCCTTCGGTTATGGTTATTTCATACTCTATAATCTGGCCGCTCTTTAACAGCATTAAAATATCCCATGGGCTTTTCTTCCCGGTTATCGAGTAGTAGCCTGCACGGATTTTTCTGTGAAGCCCTGTGATTCTGCCTACGATGATAAAAAGCTTCTTGTCTCTTACGAGCCCGTTTTTATCCAGTATCTCTACAGCCTGTCTGAATGTAGCTCCCTCGGGTATCTGTATTTCCGCGGTTTTTTTTGCTCCCGGCAAAGGGGAAGTAAATTCGATAATTATAAATACAAGATAGAGAAATACTATAGATAGAAATATTGCCAGAATATTTTTTTTCACTCTATTTAGAATGCCAGAATTTATAGCAACCAGTCAATGAGATATGGGATGAAATAAAAAGGGGCGCATTGTGTACGCCCCTTCAAAATTTACTATTCACTGACAACTGTCAGCTGTCTTTTAATACATTCCGCCCATTCCGCCGCCTGGTGGCATTGGAGGTGTCTCAGGTTTTTCCTCAGGGATATCTGTGACCATTACGCTTGTGGTCAGCATCAGAGCGGCAACAGATGCAGCATTCTGCAGGGCTGTTCTAGTGACCTTTGTCGGGTCAATTATGCCAGCCTTTATCATATCAACATATTCTTCCTTGTCAGCGTCAAATCCGTAGTTTGTGTCCTTCGAGGCCTTTACCTTTTCTACCACTATTGAGCCTTCTATGCCGGCATTGTTAACTATCTGTCTGATGGGCTCTTCGAGAGAGCGTTTCACGATCTCTATACCTATCTGCTGGTCATGATTCAGTTTTATCTTATCCAGCGCTGATAGAGTTCTGAGTAATGCAATGCCTCCGCCAGGAACAATTCCTTCCTCAACAGCAGCCCTTGTGGCATGCAGTGCATCCTCAACTCTGGCCTTTTTCTCTTTCATCTCAGTTTCGGTAGCTGCTCCGACATTTATTACAGCAACGCCGCCGACCAGTTTTGCAAGGCGCTCCTGTAACTTTTCCCTGTCATAGTCGGATGTGGTCTCTTCAATCTGGGCCTTTATCTGTTTTATTCTTCCCTCAATCTTTTTGTGGTCGCCGGCGCCTTCAACTATTGTGGTGTTCTCCTTATCGACAGTTATCTTCTTTGCCCTGCCCAGATCAGTTATTTTTACATTCTCCAGTTTAATTCCAAGGTCTTCAGATATCATTGTTCCGCCGGTAAGCACGGCAATGTCTTCGAGCATTGCCTTTCTTCTGTCTCCGAAACCAGGAGCCTTAACAGCGCATACCTGGATAGTTCCGCGAAGTTTGTTTACAACCAAGGTTGCGAGTGCCTCGCCTTCTACCTCTTCTGACAGGATAAGAAGCGGCTTACCCATTTTGGCTGTCTGCTCAAGAATCGGGAGCAGGTCTTTCATGCTCGAAACCTTCTTTTCATTTATGAGAATGAAGACGTCTTCAAGTACGCATTCCATTCTTTCAGGGTCAGTGATGAAATAAGGTGATATATAGCCCCTGTCAAACTGCATTCCCTCGACAACGTCTAATGTTGTTGCCATGCTCTTTGCTTCTTCTACGGTTATGACCCCGTCTTTGCCTACTTTGTCCATTGCCTCGGCAATGAGCTCGCCGATTGACGGGTCATTGTTCGCAGATATGGTGCCGACCTGTGCGATCTCCTTTTTATCCTGAACGGTTTTGCTTAACTTTTTGAGCTCAGCAATTACCGCTTCAACAGCTTTCTCAATACCTCTTTTAATGTCCATGGGGCTTGCGCCTGCGACAACATTCTTCATGCCTTCCCTATAAATCGCATGTGCAAGGACTGTTGCCGTTGTTGTGCCGTCGCCTGCCACATCAGAGGTCTTTGATGCAACTTCTCTTACGAGCTGTGCGCCCATATTCTGCCATGGGTCTTTCAGCTCGATCTCTTTTGCAACAGTAACTCCGTCTTTTGTTATTGTAGGCGCCCCGTATTTTTTATCCAGAATTGCATTTCTTCCCTTAGGGCCTAATGTTGCTTTTACTGCGTCTGTGAGAGCGCTGACGCCTTTTAGTATCGCACTCCTTGCTGCCTCATCAAACAGAAGCTGTTTAGCCATTTGTTAATTCCTCCTTCTGAAATTTTATATTTTTAGTTTTAGCCTTCAACGATTCCCAGAATATCTTCTTCTTTTATAATCAGATATTCGTCATCATCCATCTTGATTTTTGAGCCTGAATATTTGTCAAAAAGCACGACATCTCCAACCTTAATCTCCATGGGCTGGCGCTTTCCATCATCAGTTACCTTGCCTGAACCAACAGCTATCACTTTTCCTTTCTGCGGCTTTTCCTTTGCAGCATCCGGAATGTAAAGACCTCCTGCTGTCTTTTCCTCCTCTGACGAGAACTTAACTAAGATCCTGTCTCTAAGCGGTTTGAATTTCATAAAGACTTCTCCTTTCCTTTAATTTTAGATTTGATTTGTTAGCACTCAAAGATAGAGAGTGCTAATATAATAGTGATTAGCGGTTATGAAGGCAAGAGCATTTTAGGATGTTTTAGAGATTAATAAGGGCTGAATTTGGCAGTTTTTGCGTTTTTTTGGCTATTTTCTAACTTTTTAGGGTTTTTTCTTTTTTTCTATGAAATTTTCTATAGCCTCGCGGAAAAAGTCTCCCTTGTTCCTTACTTCAACTGGAATTCTGTCATCATAAAGCTTTTTGCCTTCTTTTATCTCAGTGGCAAATTCTGCGTAGAAGGAATTCTTTTTAATGGACTCTTCCATTTTTGCGGAACTGTAAAGATATATGTCTGAAACTATGGTTCTGGCCAGTCTGCGCGCTTTTTCTATTCCCTCATCAGTTCCTTTTACCGCAATCTTTGCCGTATCCGGAATAATAGGCTCTGGTGATTTAATAATGTGTTCCTCTTCCTTTTC
>CAZBSJ010000017.1:1633-9644 GCA_964494165.1 uncultured Nitrospiraceae bacterium | reverse complement strand
TAACCGCTCTGCGTTAAGGCTGAACTGACTCTTTCCAATACAGACGGATTTTCGTGTGCGGCAATGATCTTATTTTCCTGAGGTTTTGCCTGCAGCTGAGGTCTTTTGACCATCAATACTGTACTGCATTTGGGACATTTAAAACGAGAGCCTTCAGGAGAAATCTTTTCGTCAGCTACCTTAAGCTTCATCTTACATTTAGGACAAGCTACAACCACTCTTGAAACCTCCTTTTAGGAAGCCATAATTTTACTGTTATCAGTCCTATAAGAAACCCTCCGATATGAGCAAACCATGCGATGCCGCCTGATGCCATGAGTCCCTTACTTATTATGCCGTTTACCAGCTGTATAATAGCCCAAAATCCTATAACTATCAAGGCTGGAATTCTTACTATCTGCACAAAAAAACCGAAAAATATAAGTGTGTGCACTTTGGCGTGCGGAAAAAGCAAGATGTAAGCGCCGAGCACGCCAGCAACCGCACCGCTTGCCCCTATCATCGGGGTCATGGAGCCTGGCGATGTAATAGCATGCGAATAAGCAGCGACAATGCCGCTTATCAGATAAAAAAATAAAAATCTGATATGTCCTAACCTGTCCTCAATGTTGTTGCCGAATATCCAGAGATAGAGCATATTCCCTGCAATATGCAGCAATCCGCCATGCAAAAACATTGATGAAAAAAGCGTTAAGGCCGGATGAAGAGGCTGGGTCTGCTTGAATGATAAAAGGTTGGACGGCACCGCGCCATAAGAATAAATTATGTGTATCTCTCCGATGGGTGACATCAGCCCCCAGATATATGCAAGGATATTCACGCCAATTATCGCAATCGTGACAAAAGGAAATGTTCTCGTAGGATTATCATCTTTAAAAGGGAACAAGATCCACCTCTTTGAGTAGTAATACTACATTACTTTTGAATTTGCGGTCAAATCTAATGAGATATATCATAAGCCGTCAATGCAGACACGGCTTCACAGCCTTTAGGAATGCGATAAGAAACCGTATCGCCTGTTTTTATCCTGAATGAAATAAGCGATACTGAAATTATCCTTAAACGGCAGGAAGGTTCGGCATTAAGGTATCGCTCCTAAAGGTTTTTCATCCGTATCTGCCTTGCCTTTATAAATGCATGGCTGCAGATTATGGAGACACTTGTTGAAATGACTACGTTCATGCAACAATTACATATGGAAAAACTGCTTAGATCCGCTTCTGACTCAACACCTGATGCTGAAAGGGCATATAAAAACCTGGATTCATTCTGTAAGGAAAATCCCGATCATATAGAAGAGCTTAAAGCAAACATTTCTTCTGCAGCAGTGCTCTTCAGCCATAGTCAGTTTCTTTCGAATTTTTGCGTCTCAAATCCGGAGATTCTTTTCGGCACACTAAAAATCCTGGACAACAATATAAGCAGGGAAGACCTTTCTGCTTCATTAAGAGAGCAGTATCTGAGCAATGACGATCACATGAAGGTTGTGCGCAGATTCAAGAAAAAAGAGATCCTGAGAATAGCTTTAAAGGACATTTTGAAAAAAGCAGATCTCACAGAGGTTATGCATGAACTCAGCATTCTTGCAGATGTAATAGTTAGCGAATCCCTCGTGCCGATAAAAAAAGCTGTAAACGAAGCATACGGCGAACCTGGAAAAAACACATTCACAGTAGTTTCATTAGGCAAATTAGGCAGCGAAGAACTGAATTTCAGCTCAGACATCGACGTGATTTTCTTATATGAATCAGACGAAGGCGAGACCTCAGGCATAACAACTCCGCACGGAATTACGACTAACCGAATAACCAGCCACGAATATTACTGTAAATTAGGCGAGGCCCTCAACAGATTCCTTTCTCTGAATACAGAAGACAGCTTTGCATACAGGGTTGACCTGCGGCTGCGGCCCGAGGGTCATAGGGGAAGTCTTGCCTTGTCATTGCCGGCATACGAAAACTACTACGAATCCTGGGGAAGGACATGGGAACGGGCAGTGCTTTTGAGGACAAGGACCATTGCCGGCGATTTTTTATTGGGCAATGAATTTCTTGAGATGATAACTCCTTTTGTTTACAGGAAATATCTGGACTTTAGCGCGCTTGAAGAGATAAAGCAGGTTAAGAAACGCATTGATTCAGCTTTCAAAAAAGACGACATAAAAAGAGGTTACGGGGGGATAAGAGAAATCGAGTTTTTTGTCCACGCACTACAGCTGATATATGGCGGGAAGGAACATCTCATCAGAGAGAGGGTAACACAAAAGGCTCTGCACAGACTTCTGCAGAAAAACCTGATAGGCCATGATGATTATTTGATATTGTTAAACAACTACAGATTTCTCAGGACACTCGAACACAGGCTGCAGATGCTAAACGACCTTCAGACTCATTCCCTGCCTTCGAGCGAAAATGAGTTAAATGCGCTTGGCAGGAAAATGGGATTTAAAGACAAAGAACCGTTTTTAAAAGACCTTGAATCAAAGAGAAGAAAAGTAAGATCTATTTATGACTCATTTTTCAAGGAAGAGAAGAAGGCGCACGCTGAAGGCGAAATCCTATTTGATGAGGAGCTGTCAGAGGCAGAACTGAAAGAGCAGATTAAAAAAATAGGACTGAAGGATATCAACAGAGGCATGCGCAATATACAGAACATCAGAGACTCTGTCTATCTTTTTCAGACAATAAGAGGAAGAAGGCTTCTTAGCGAAATTCTTCCGGTATTTGTTGATTCTGCCATCAAAAGCAGTAATCCTGACATGGCACTGAATCATCTGGAGACCTTTTCTTCCCTGCTAAGCACCAACGAATCCTATCTGGGACTTTTTAAAGAGAACAAAGACCTCATCCCGATATTGATAAACCTGTTTTCACAAAGCGAGTATCTTTCGAAGCTTGTAATCAGGAGGCCTGATTATCTGGAGCTGATAGGGCATGAGCTTGGCCTTAGAAAAACCGTAAGGTGGTTGAAAAATGAACTTAAAGAGGATATCAAAGGCGGGCAATCAATAAGCGATGCTATACGGTCAATGAAACATATAGAAGAGTTGCGGCTCAGCCTGCTTTTTCTGCAAAAAAGCATAAACGTTACAGAACTCGTTAAAGGCCTGAGCAGGACTGCGGAAGCAGTGCTTGCTGAGACCATGGAAGAATTAGGCAGCAAGCTGGCAATAATAGGCTTCGGAAAACTCGGAGGAAGAGAGCTTACATTCAATTCAGATCTGGATATAATCTTTGTTCTGCAGGGCCAGGTTGCTTTAGAACATACAAAAATCGCCGAAAGGCTTCTAAGGATCCTTACTTCTTACACACGCGAAGGAATCGCATACAGGGCTGACACAAGGCTCCGGCCTGACGGCACAAAAGGGCCGTTGGTTTCTGACGTAAGTTCATTCATTGAATATTATTCAAAGAGCGCCGGCTTTTGGGAATATCAGGCTTTATTAAAGGCAAGGCCGGTGGGCGGTGACATAAAAACAGGGAATGAATTTATCAGGACAGCAAAAAATATTCTTATAGAGCATGGCAGCAATGTATCGGCATCAGATATCAGAGCCATGAGAGAGAGAATACAAAAAGAGCTTGCAAGGGAAAACGACAGCAGCTACAACATCAAACTCGGCTACGGAGGCCTTGAGGAACTCGAATTCACAGTGCAGTATCTCCAGCTGGTAAACTGCAGGAGACATCCCTCTCTATTGGTACAGGGCACGCTTGATGCCATACGCAGGCTGGAAAATACAGACACAATAAAAAAACAGGATGCCGGCTTTATGCATGAAGCATATATTTTCTACAGAACGCTCGAAAGCTATATGAGATTAAGAGAGAAAGATATGTTCAAAAATGACGAGGATATGCTTTTGAATGCGGCATCAGAATTTCTGGGATTAAGAGACAAAAGCGTTTTTATCGAACGACTAGATGATACCAGGACAAAGGTGAGAGATATCTATGAAAGGTTTTTATTATAAAGCTCCATTACCTCGTCTTTCAGGATGACGGCTTCTACCTTATATCCGGTTGCCTCTATGTTTTCCTTTCCGCCTTCCTGTCTGTCAATAAGGCATATGACCTTTACTATTTCAAGACCTGCCTCTTTAGCCTTAGTGATAGCCTCGATGGTTGATTTTCCTGTTGTGATAACATCGTCAACAACAGCTACGCGGTCTCCTTTCTGCACATTTCCTTCAACCCATTGCATTGTGCCATGAGCCTTTGCAGATTTTCTTACGACAAATGTCTCGATCGGGTTATTTTTTAAGAAAGAGGTATAAGAGACAGCGTATGCAACAGGGTCTGCTCCAAGAGTGAGCCCGCCGATAGCCTTTATCCCTGCATCTTTTACCATCTCGAAAATAAGATTTCCTATCAGATGCATTCCCTCCGGCTGCAGGGTTACTGCCTTGCAGTTGAAATAATAATTGGACATCTTGCCTGAGACCAGCTTAAAGACAGGTTCCTTGCTGTATTTGAAAGCCCTTTCGAAAATAAGCTGTTTAAGACGCTGTTTGTCATCATTATTTTTTTTATTCATGGTGATAGAAAATACAATAAATATATGGGGTTGTCAATGCCGATTGCTAATGTGTAAACTATTTGATGTTTTATAGAAAACCAAAAGCGAGGTGCTGACAATGCCGGCTATTATGGATGGTAGATGTCTTGCAGAAGAGATAAAGGCAAAGGTTAAAGAAGAGGCAAAGCAGTTAAATGCGCGGGGCATTGATGTAGGACTTGCTGTTCTGCTTGTAGGCGATAACCCTGCCTCAGAGCAGTATTTCCTTGCAATACTGAAAACATGCAAGCATGTCGGCATCACTGCATACAAATACAAGTTTCCTGAGACGGCAACGATGAACGAGATATTGAATCTAATACATTCATTAAATACTGACGAGCGTGTTAACGGTATTCTCACACTTCTTCCTTTTCCAAAAAGAATTAATGCCAGACGGGTAATAAACTCTCTTATCCCTGAAAAGGATGTTGACGGCCTTGGCGCCATATCTGTTGGAAGGCTTGCCGCAGACGAGTCAACATTCCAGCTCTTCAAAAATAGCTCCGGCGAGATAACGGAAAGCGATAAGCTTATGCCTGCAGCTCTGAGCTTTCTGCCCTGCACGCCGTTTGGCGTTATAAGGCTTTTAGAGTATTACGGCGTTGAGCTTAAGGGAAAACATGTTGTTGTAATAAATAAAAGCCTTGCAGTCGGCAAACCATTGTCCAGCATGCTTCTGGCAAAAGAGGCGACAGTGACTGTCTGCCACAGAGAGACAAAGGATCTTCCGGCCTTTACAAAGCACGCAGACATCATCTGCACTGCAACAGGCCAGGAAGGGATTATTAAGGGCGATATTGTTAAGGACGGCGTTATTATTGTTGATATCGGTATAAAAGTGCTGAACAATGGGAAGATTGTAGGCGATGTTGACTTTGATTCAGTAAGTAAAAAGGCGTCGCTGATAACGCCTGTGCCCGGAGGCGTAGGGCCTGTAACAATAGCAATGCTTCTTGAAAATACTGTGAAGTCTGCCAAACACAGCGAATTTCTCAAAAGTCCGCTGATGATTTAATAAAAATTTTCATTCAGACAGATTGAGGGAGCATTTATGCATCCTTAAAAATTCTGACTGATTGGGGCTGTTATTTCTTTTTTGCTTTTTTAGCCCCTGTTGCTGAGGCCTTTTTACTTGCCGGCTTTTTTGCCTTTGGCGTACCGGCCTTTGCGGTCTTTCCGGCATATCTTTGCATTACTATCTTTTCTGCGCGCAGCCAATCTTCCAGATCATTTCTATGACCACCACCCCTTTTTTCGAACAGGTCATAAGCAACCCTTGCAATCTCCTGATTGAAGTCTTTCTTCGTACCCATTTCCCCTCCTTGGTTTTCCGGTTATTAAAGATGTCCCAAATTATATCAAAATAAAACCTGAAATATTACAAAGAAAAATAATTATCTGCTTTTTTTATATATAAACAGTTGAAGTCCCAAATTCTGCCTGATTTTTAATCGAACTATCAGTAAAATAATGGGCATAAATGAAATTCGAAATTTTGAATAAAGACGCAAATACCCGCCTTGGCATTATAAAAACCGGGAAAGGCGCGATTAATACGCCTGCTTTCATGCCTGTAGGCACTCAGGCGACAGTTAAGGCAATGTCGCCTGTGGAACTAAAAGACATCGGAGCTGAGATAATACTTTGCAATACATATCATCTTTATCTAAGGCCTGGGCATGAGACAATAGCATCTCTGGGAGGACTGCACAGTTTTATGGGATGGGACGGCCCCATACTTACTGACAGCGGCGGTTTTCAGGTCTTCAGTCTGTCAGCCTTACGAAGCATAAATGAGAGCGGCGTACATTTCAGGTCGCACCTTGACGGCTCAATGCATTTCATAGGCCCTGAAAAGGCGATGGAGATACAGTCGGCATTGGGTTCAGAGATATGCATGGCATTTGATGAATGCACGCCCTATCCTGCTTCACAGGAATATGCAGTGAAATCACTTGAGCTTACGACAAAATGGGCTAAGCAATGCAAGGAATGGATGCTAAATAAAAAAGCAGATAATGGAAAACAGGCCTTATTCGGAATAATACAGGGCAGTGTGTACAAAGACCTGAGAGAAAGAAGCCTTAGTGAACTTTCTGAGATTGGCTTTGACGGATATGCCACAGGAGGCCTCAGCGTTGGCGAGCCAAAAGAAGAGATGTATGAGATAATCAACTTCATTGCGCCGCTGATGCCTGAAGATAAGCCAAGATATCTAATGGGAATAGGCGACCTTAAGGATATGCTTGCTGCAGTGGAGGCCGGCTTTGATATGTTTGACTGCGTGATGCCGACAAGGAATGCAAGGAACGGAACGCTCTTCACCAGCGAGGGCAGGGTTAGCATAAAGCGCACTGAACACAAGGCAGACAATTCTCCGCTGGACAAGAACTGCTCCTGCTACACCTGCAGGAATTTTTCCAGGGCATATCTAAGGCATCTCTTTTTGGCGAAGGAGATACTCTCAATGAGGCTTAACACAATACACAATCTGTATTTTTATCTCGACTTTTTCAGGAAAATGAGAGAAGCTATCAGCAAAAATAAATTTGCGGAATTCAGAAAAAAATGGGAACCCTTGATCTAACAAACAATTCAGCCCAGATAAGAAAGGTTCTTCTATACACCTTAGTCCTGAACTCAGTCGTTGCCGTTGCAAAGATCGTTTACGGATATATAACCAATTCCATAGCCATGACATCTGACGGGTTTCACTCCTTTTTTGACGGCATATCCAATATAGTCGGCCTTATCGGCATATGGATAGCATCGCATCCGCCTGACGCAAAGCATCCCTACGGGCATAAAAAATTTGAGACCCTGTTCACGATAATCATAGCCGTCATGATCTTTGCTACCTGCTTCCTGATAATCAAGCGCGTGTATTTATCGCTTTTTGAAGCCCATATAACAGAAGTCACGGAAATAAGCTTTGTTGTTATGTTCATTACGATGGGAGTTAACATATTTGTAGGTATATACGAGACGCGAAAGGGCAAGGAACTTAAAAGTGATTTTCTGATAGCAGATGCCATGCATACAAGAAGCGATGTTCTTGTCTCAATAGGTGTTATTGCAAGCCTTATCATCGCCAAATCCGGTTATTATTTTGCGGATGCAATTGTCGGGATTGTCATAACATTTTTCATTGCGAGGATGGGATACAACATTGTAAGAAGGGCATCTGATGTGCTGGTTGATACTGTATGCATTGATAAGACAGCGCTTGAAGCAGTCATCAATAAAGTAGAGGGCGTAAAAGGGTGCCACGATATCAGGACAAGGGGCACAGAGCATGCGATTTATCTTGACCTGCACATAATGGTTGATCCAAAGATATCCATGGAAAAGGCGCATAAAATTGCAGATGATGTTGAAGAAAAGATTAAGGCTGACTTCCCTGCAGTGGCAGATATCGTTGTGCATGTAGAGCCGGAAGGGTACTGCTGCA
>CAZBSJ010000017.1:0-1533 GCA_964494165.1 uncultured Nitrospiraceae bacterium | reverse complement strand
CAGAAATTGCTGAATATCCTGTTTAAGATGTCGTCAGTTGTAACTGCACCTACAATCTCCCCAAGCTTATCAAGAGCATCTCGCAAATCTATTGCGGTAATCTCAAGCGGCTGGCTGGAGTCAATGGTGGACAAAGCCCTGTTTAGCGAGTCATAAGCAGACTGAAGGGCGACCTTATGTCTTAGATTTGTGATTACAATCCCTTCCTTATGCTCTTTCCAGTTCTTGATGCAGGAATCAAGGATTATTTCCTTTAATTCATTAAGGCCTGCACCTTTTGTTGCTGAAATGTGAACTGTCCTTAAGTTATATGCTTTGAGGTCATTAGTTGAAGATGAATCGCTTTTTGAGGATGGAAGGTCAGATTTATTTATCGCGACAATCGCGTTTTTGCCTTTTATCTTGCCAAGCACCTCTAAATCTTCACTCTTTAGCTGCTCGCTTCCGTCAATCACGGCTATCACAAAATCAGCCTCATCAATAGCCTTAAGGCTTCTTCTTACACCCTCTGCCTCTGCCATGTCATGAGCCTCCCTGATTCCGGCAGTATCTATAATTCTCAGTGGAAGGCCGCTGATATTCAGGTATTCCTCAATTATGTCTCTTGTAGTACCGGGCATTTCTGTTACAATTGCCCGTTCCTTTTCAAGGAGCGCATTTAACAAAGAGGACTTTCCAACATTTGGCCTTCCAACAATTGCTGCTGCAAGACCGTCTCTGAAAAACCTGCCTTCATCATAAGTTTTTAAAAGATTTCCAAGCTCTTTGATTATTGAGATTAAAGATTCCGTTATCTCCTTTTTGGATGAGAGCTCTATGTCCTCCTCGGGGAAGTCTATGTGCGCCTCGATAAGAGCGCATATCTCAGTAAGCCTTTCTCTTAAATCGTATATCCTTTCAGAAAGCCTGCCCTGCAGCTGGTCAAGGGCTATCTTTCTTGATTCATCTGTCTTTGCCTTAATCAAATCAAGAACAGCCTCTGCCTCGCTTAAATCCAGCCGGCCATTCAGAAAAGCCCTTTTTGTGAATTCTCCGGGCTCTGCAAGCCGCGCCCCTTCTTTAATTGTAAGTTCAAGGATCTTTCTCAGAGGCAGGATTCCGCCATGGCAGTTTATCTCAACAATGTCTTCTCTGGTGTATGTATTCGGCGCGCGCATTATTGAGAGCAGTACCTCGTCAATCACATTGCCTGTTGAAGTATCTTTTATAAATCCGTGAAGAATCGTATGTGAGGGTATCTCCTTAACCTTTTTTGATTTTGCAGGATGAAATATCCTCTCTGCTATCTTTATTGAATCTTTTCCGCTCAGGCGGACGATGCCTATCCCGCCCTCGCCTAAAGGGGTAGAAATCGCAGCTATAGTATCATCGTCAAACATATAAATAGTATAACTTAGAAAGGATAACTTCTTAACGAGTGTGAATGCTATATCCCATGCCATCAAATAGCAGGCAATTCATTTTTTCCCCCTTAGATTATTAAGTTTTCTTAATTAAAAAGTTGTGCTGATATGCTAAGATTTCGCTCATGGA